>JBJTGE010000070.1:0-2783 GCA_046093785.1 Spartobacteria bacterium | reverse complement strand
GGTTTGGAGTCAGTTGCTGCCTATCAATTATACTTCTCCATTGTCGCACGAGGTGCAACAGGTCTTCGCAAATGGAAGGGAAAAGTGGGGGAGAGCCGACAGTCGGATTCGAACCGACGACCAGCGGTTTACAAAACCGCTGCTCTACCACTGAGCTATGTCGGCGTGGAAGAACGGGGAAGTTTCCATACTTTCGAGTTGGATGCAAGAGCCGTTTGAAAGCGCGCGCGCGGCGTGTTCTGTCTTTACAGGCCAATGCGGGGACGCTGATATTCCCCGCTCTCAATGACTCAAAAAATCGGCATAGGTCTGGCGGGGTTTGGAACGGTTGGAGCGGGGGTTTACAAAAACCTTCTCCGCAATGCCGCGCTTTTGGAGCAGCGCATCGGTGTCGAATTCGAGGTGCGCAAGATCGCTGTGCGCGACCTCTCGAAGACGCGCGATGTGCAGGCGCCGGCGGAGCTTTTCACAGACTCACCCGATGAGTTGCTGGCCGATCCTTCGATTCATGTCGTGGTGGAGCTCATGGGCGGTATCGATATCCCTCTCGCCTTCGTTAAAAAAGCCATCGCCGCAGGCAAGATCGTCATCACCGGCAACAAAGCCCTCCTCGCCGAGCACGGGCGTGAGATTTTCCAACTCGCCGCAGAAAAGCGCGTGCCTGTCTTCTACGAGGCGGCCGTGGCGGGTGGAATTCCCATCATCAAATCCGTTCGCGAGGCCTTTGTGGGAAATCGCTTCGAGGCGATTCATGGAATCTTGAATGGCACGAGCAACTACATCTTGAGCCGCATGACGGATGAGGGGTTGGATTTCGCTCCGGTCCTCGCGGAGGCCCAGAAACTCGGCTACGCGGAGGCGGATCCCGCGTTGGATGTCAACGGCTGGGACGCCGCGCACAAGGCGATCATCCTTGCTTCGCTTGCCTATGGATTTTGGATCGATCCGAAGGATGTGCTCGTCGAGGGCATCGAAAAAGTCACCGCCGCCGACATTCAATTTGCCAACGAACTCGGCTATCGCATCAAGTTGCTCGCATCCATCAAGGCCGATGAAAAGGGCTTCATCGAGGTGCGCGTTGTCCCGACTCTCATCCCGAAAACCCATGTTCTGGCCTCGGTGAATGGCGTCTTCAACGCCGTCGCCGTGAAGGGCGATGTGGTCGGGGATGCCCTCTTCTACGGACGCGGTGCGGGGCAGGATCCGACATCCAGCTCGGTCCTTGGCGACCTCGCGGAGGCGGCGGCTTTCATGCAGTCCCCGCGTCGTTGTCTCGGCTTCACCTCTCATGATCTCTACGGTCGCTGCAAACCGGTAGACGACACGATTTCCAAATACTACCTGCGTCTCGGCGTGGAGGATCGCCCGGGCGTTCTGGCTCAGATCGCCGGCACCTTGGCCAAGGCCGATATCGGCATCCTCTCGGTGATCCAGCCGGAGGGCCTCGTGGACGGCTCTGTGCCTCTCATTCTCACCCTTCATGACGCACCTTACGGATCGATGAAACAAACCGCCAGCGAGTTGGCATCCCTTCCTTGCGTGAAAGGAACGCCTCTTCTGCTTCACATGGAGGCCTTCTCGTGAACGAGCCACTCAACGACAAAGGAGTCATCCACCGCTACCGGCAGTTCCTGCCTGTGAGCGATTCCACGCCGGTGATCTCGCTCAGCGAGGGCTCGACGCCACTCATCCACTCGCCGCGCCTCAGCGAAAAAGCCGGCGCCGAGGTTTACCTGAAATTCGAGGGACTCAATCCCACAGGGTCTTTCAAAGATCGCGGAATGACGGTCGCCATTTCGAAGGCGGTGGAGGACGGCGCCAAGACGGTCATCTGCGCCTCCACGGGAAACACCAGCGCTGCTGCGGCCGCCTACGCCGCCCGCGCGGGACTCCAGTGCGCTGTGATTTTGCCTGCCGGTAAAATCGCCATCGGCAAGCTGGCGCAGGCTTTCGTTTACGGGGCCAAGGTCGTGGCGATCCGGGGAAATTTCGACGACGCCCTGCGCATCGTGCGGGAGTTCGGCGGTATCGACGGCGTGGCGATTGTGAATTCCATCAATCCCCACCGCATCGAGGGACAAAAGACCGCGTCTTTTGAAGTCATCGAAGATCTCGGCGACGCGCCCGACATTCACATCCTGCCTGTCGGAAACGCCGGAAACATCACCGCCTACTGGAAAGGCTACCGCGAATTCCACGCTGCCGGACGCTCGACTCGCTTGCCAAAAATGGTCGGCTTCCAAGCCGCCGGATCAGCCCCGATTTTCTTCAATCAACCCATCGAAAAACCCGACACCGTTGCCACAGCGATTCGCATCGGCAACCCGGCAAGCTGGCAGGGCGCGAACAATGCCGTCAGCGAATCCGGCGGCTGTATCGATATCGTGACGGACGAGGAAATCCTCGCCGCGCAAGCCTGGTTGGCGTCGAATGAAGGCATCTTCGTCGAGCCTGCCAGCGCCGCCAGCGTGGCTGGATTGTTGAAATGCCATTCCAATGCGCGCTGCGGTGCCTGTCCTTTCTCGTCCGCTTTGCGGCTCGGCGCCAAGGTCGTGCTGACCGTGACCGGCCACGGGTTGAAGGATACCGAAACCCCCGTCAAGTTCGGCGGATTCACCCCGGCCGAGGCGGATGCCAACCTCGCTGCCGTGCGTGCGGTTCTTGATCAAAGCTGATTTTTCACCATGGCTCTTATCGTTCAAAAATACGGCGGCACTTCGGTTGGAAATCCCGAACGGATTCAAAATGTCGCAAGGCGCGTTCTGGCGACCCAGCAGGCCGGC
>JBJTGE010000069.1:0-7767 GCA_046093785.1 Spartobacteria bacterium | reverse complement strand
TCGCGCCCGACCGCGAGGCGGGAAAACTCGGCACGGACAACAACTATGAATACCGGCTCCGAGGCCGTTTCAGCGAGGTGGGTGGTATTTGAGCTGTTGTAACCGCCGACCACGATGAGCATGTCGAGGGATTCGTGGAGGAGTTGGAAGAGGGCGTCTTGCCGATCCTGCGTGGCTCCGCAAATTGTGTCGCAGTGGCGGAAGTTTGCGGTGCTGCCGCCGTCGCGCTTTGCCACGGCTTCACGCAGCAGGTTCTGAATGGCCTCAGTTTCGCTGCGCAACATGGTGGTTTGGTTCGCCACGCCAATGCGCTGGAGGTGTTGCACTGGATCGAAGCCCGGGCTGACTGCTCCACGGAAGGTGGTGAGAAATTCAGCCGGGTCGCCGCCATGGACCATGAAGTCGGCCACTTTGCCTGCTTCCTTCAAATCCAGCACGATCACAAAATGTCCGGAACCATCTCCGCCCAGAGCCCGCGAGGCTGTGGCGCGCGTCTCCTCATGCGCGGCCTTGCCATGAATGATCGAAGTGACCCGCTCGGTGGCATTCTGCCGGACGCGTTTCCAGACGCTCATCACATCCCCGCAGGTTGTATCCACGATCTGGCAACCATGGGCCTTCACCGCATCGATCACGGACACCTCGGCTCCGAAGGCCGGCACGATCACGACATCATCGGCTTTCAAGTTGTTCAGGTCGGCATCGGAGGGATGGGCAGCGAGATGTTGAATGCCGAGCGCATCCATCTGGGCGTTCACATCCGGGTTGTGAATGATTTCACCCAGAAGAAAAATCCGCTTGTCGGTGAAAACCTTCCCTGCCGCATAGGCCAGATCGATGGCCCGCTCGACGCCGTAGCAAAAACCGAATTCCTTCGCCAAGCGGATGGTTGTGTTCCCAACCTGAAGCACCCCGCCTTGCGCCCGGATTCTTTCCACCAGTTCGCTGCGATAATGTTTTTCCACCTGTGCCTGCACATGGGCCATGACATCAGGCGTGCGGATATTGACTCGATTTGGCGTGCTCAAAGTGGGTTCAGAATAAATCGGGCGCAGCTATTCATAAAGCTCCACCGGCGAGCGTTTCCCGTCCTCCGGGCTGCGCTGCGCGGCCAATTCGGGGCCGAGGACTGCCACGCGAAGGTCGTAAATTTCCGCATCCACCGCATGGAAGGCCTCCAGCGAAAATGGCGTGGGCGGCGCGAGGCGGGACTTGCAGCGCGCCATGGCCTCGAGGGCCTCGTCGAGTTTTTTTCCCATCGTGTCGATGGCCTTTTTGGCAGCGGCGGCCATTTCGATGCGGTGGCAGATCATGAGCATGTCGTTGCCTGCTTCGATGCCGAGTCGCATCGTCTCATCAAATCCGTAGTGGTTCAGAATGGCTCCCATATCGAGATCGTCGGTCATCACGAGGCCCTCAAATCCCATATCCTTCCGCAGCAGGTCGCGGATGATGACGGGGGAGAGCGAGGCGGGGCGGTTGACTGCATCCAGACCTGAAACGGCAATGTGTCCGATCATCATGCTATCCACCGATTTTGCAAAATGCCGGAAGACGGCGAGTTCGTGCTCTTCCATGAGTTCCTTCGAGCGTTCGATGCGGGGGAGTTCATGGTGTGGATCGAGGCCGGCCGAGGCATAGCCGGGGAAATGCTTGCCGCAGCTCAGCACTCCGGTGGCCCGCAACGCCTCGTTGAAGGAGCTGGATTTTTCAATGACCTCGGCGACATCGCGTCCGTAGCAGCGCCCGCGAAGCGAGTTGTCGGCCTCGTCGTCGAAGGAAATGTCCAGCACGGGGCAGAGATCGAGGTTGAATCCGAAAAGGCGCAGGATGCGGCCGGTGATGTCTCCGTGGCGGCGGATCAAATCCAGATTCCCGCAGTCGCGGAGTTGCTGGGCGTTGGGAGGTTCGTTGCCGATGAGTTTAAGGCGGGACACGCGGCCGCCCTCCTGGTCGATGGTGATGATCGGTTCCACGCTGCTCAGATCCCGAAGGTCGTCGATGAGCTTGCGGAGTTGCTCGGGCGTTTTGATGTTTCGGCCGAAGAGGATGAACCCTCCGGGCTGGATTTGGCGAAAGAGGCGGGCGGATTCGGAATCGAGTTCCGCTCCGGGAACACCAACGAGAAGAAGCTGACCGGGATTTTGGGATGGCATGGGGAGGGGAAAACCAGATTTGATGCGGGCTGTCGAAATGATTTCTTCAGAAAAAATCGGTCTGTTCGGCGGGAGCTTCGATCCCATCCACCACGGACATCTCATTCTGGCGCGCGATGCCATGGAGTCCCTCGGCTTGGATCGTGTTGTTTTCATTCCTGTGAATGTCTCTCCCCACAAGCTTGCCCGACCGCCTGTGGCGGCCCGTCTTCGCTGTGAAATGGTCGCGTCCGCCATTACCGGAGAGCCCCGGTTTTCGATGGATGCCTGCGAGGCGGAGCGCGAGGGACCGTCCTTCGCCGTTGATACGGTGAGGCTCATGCGGCGCCGTTTCCCCGAGGCGGAGCTTTTTTATTTCATCGGTGAGGACAATGTCGCATCGCTTCACACATGGCGGGAAATCGACGAGCTCAAGAAATTGGCATCCTTCGTCGTGCTGGCCAGGGGCAACTTGCAGCCCGTCGAGGGATTTCCAGTCATCAGCCGCCATATCGACATTTCCTCCACAGACATCCGGAATCGCATTGTCCGGGGACTTCCGGTTCGCTACTTGCTGCCGGACGCCGTTTGCGCGATTCTCGCCCGGCATCAACTTTACCTGAATGACTGATACTGAAAAACTCGCCCGCGTCTGCGCGTCGGCAGCCGCTGATAAAAAGGCCGAAGACATCGTCCTCCTCGACATGCGCGGCGTCTCCGACTTCACGGATTTCTTCCTCATCTGCTCCGCCAACTCGGAGCCGCAGCTCAAGGCCATCGCCTCATCGATCCGTGAAAAAGCCCGCGAGGAGTGCGAGGCGCGTCCCCTCTCGGCCGAGGGCTTCCCGGTGAGTCAATGGATCGTTACCGATTTTGGCGGCCTCATTTGCCATCTTTTCCTGGATTCGAAACGCGCCTTCTATGATCTCGAGGGCCTCTGGAGCGACGTCAAGAGAATCCCGTTGGAGGACTGACCTGCGATGGATGGCGTCGAGGATGTCGAGATCGAGTGCCCCTACTGCGGGGAATTGTTCGGCATTCTGGCCGACACCTCACACCCGTCTGTCGAAATGATCGAGGACTGCTCGGTGTGTTGCCATCCCATCCAGTTGAGCCTTCGCTTCTCGGGAGGCGAATTAGTCTCGGTGCAAGCCTCGGCATCCTGAGTTGAAATGCAGGCTGGTTTTTTTATCGATAGTCCGACGAGTCCTGCGCGGGCCTCTGCAAAGGTTGTCACCATCCTGCTTCTGCTTCTGGCCTATTCCGGTCTGTGTTGGCTGGCATTTTCCCATTCCTTGAAAAACTGGGAGCAGGTTTGGGGCTACCGGATGACTTTTCTAAATGGCTGGGCCGCGACGATCGGCATTTCAGCCGCCGCCCTCTTGCTCAGCACGGCTATCGGTGCCCTCACCGCGCTGGCGCGACGCTCGGCCTTTCTGCCTTTGCGCTACACCGCCGCCGCGTATGTCGAGACGGTGAGGGGACTCCCGCTTGTCGTTCTCGTGCTTTTCGGCTTCTACGGCATTGCCAATGCCGTGGGCTGGAATGACCGGGTATCTGTGGGTATCGTAATTCTCTCCCTCTTCAGCGGCGCCTACATTGCGGAAATTATACGCGCTGGCATCGAGAGTGTGGGTCGCTCCCAATGGGACAGCGCCCGCGCGATTGGTCTCACGACCGCGCAGACTTACCGCTTTGTCATTTTTCCTCAGGTGCTGCGTCAGATTTTGCCTCCCGTCGCGGGTCAGTTTTCCTCGCTCATCAAGGACTCCTCGCTGCTCTACATCATTGGAATTCCCGAACTCACCTTCGCGGCAAACCAGATCAATTCGGCGACCTACAGCACCTTTGAAAGTTTTGTTCCGCTCGGTATCTGCTATCTTCTGCTCACACTGCCCGTCTCGCTTTGGACGAAATATCTGGAATCCCAAGTGCGCTATGAAATGTGAACACATCCCAATCATCGTCTGCCTGCTCCTGGCTGGATGCGCGTCGGTGGAGCACTTTGACAAGGACGCACCGCCCGAATTCATCACCGTCCGCCGCGCCGAGTTTTTTCGAAGCGGACCCGCCCAAGCCTTCCCTCCGGAAAAGCTCGAAAAAGAGATGACTTTGAATGTTCTCAAAAAAGACTCCGGCTATGCGTTTGTGCGCCTGCTCGACAACCGCACCGGCTATGTCGCGTTCAGCGATCTCCGCGCCGCGCCGCCTGTGGCTCCGGGCGTGCCATTCGATCCCGTCATCGTCGAGGAAGTCGTCGAGGTTCCCCTGCCGGACTTCGGTGTCATCCCCGACGAGATTCCCGAGAAGCTTCGCAAAAGATGAAAATCACTCTGCGCGGTCTCACAAAGAAATTTGGATCGCAGACCGTGCTGGATGCGGTGGATTTCGAGGCGGAGTTTTCCCACACCCTCGCGCTGATCGGACCATCCGGCGGAGGCAAGTCCACTCTTCTTCGACTGCTCGCCGGCCTCGATGCCCCGGATGCGGGTGAAATCCTTGTCGATAACAAGCCGCTGCCACGCGATGAGGAGCGTCTCAGACTGCATCGCAGCCGCACCGGCATTGTCTTTCAGGCCTTCAATCTCTTTCCCCACCTCAGTGCGCTCGGAAATGTCATGCTGCCACTCACCGAGGTTCATCGGCTCGATGTGGCAACCGCCCGCGAGCGGGCGATGGATTTCCTGGAGCGCTTTCATCTTGCCGAACACGCCTCCAAACAGCCTGCCCAACTCAGCGGGGGCCAGAGACAGCGCGTTGCCATTGCCCGCGCCCTTGCAGTGGATCCCGCTTTTCTGCTTTTGGACGAACCCACTTCCGCACTCGATCCGGAGATGACGGCCGAAGTCCTCGATGTGATTGCCGAGCTGCGTGAATCCGGCAAGCCCATCATTCTCGTCACACACGAAATGGGATTTGCCCGCCGCTCGGCCGACCGCGTCGCCTTCATTGCCCAAGGCGGCGTGCTCGAGTGCGCCGCAGCGGAGGAGTTTTTTCAGCATCCTCGCCAACCCGCTGTGAAGCAATTTCTCGAGAGGATTTTGAAATATTGAGCCAACGGTTTTTTCCTTTCAATGACCGCGACCTTTTTCCTGTTCATCCCGTAAATCCTGTTTAAAAAACCGCTCCACGACACCCATGCCAAAAGAACGCATCCGTCTCAACGACCTCGACCAGTCGAAATCCCTCACGCAGGAGGAATACAAGAGCCAGGTGAAGCAATACCAACTCGAGCTTCTCAATATGCAGCTCGAGCTTCATGAAAAGCAGATTCCGATTGTGATCGTCATCGAGGGACCCGATGCCGCAGGGAAGGGCGGAACCATCAAGCGCCTCACCGAGCGCCTCGATCCGAGGCTCCTTCGCGTTTATTCCATCAACAAGCCCACGGCCGAGGAATTCGCCCGCCACTACATGTGGCGTTTCTGGTCAAAGCTTCCGCCTCGCGGAAACATGGCCATCTACGACCGCTCATGGTATGGCCGCGTGCTCGTCGAGCGCGTTGAGGGCTTTTGCTCCGAAGCGGCCTGGCAGCGCGCGTATGGGGAGATCAACGAATTTGAAAAAATGCTCGTCGATGACGGCACCGTGCTCGTGAAGCTCTGGCTTCATGTCACCAAGGATGAACAGCTCGTCCGCTTCAAATCCCGCGCGGCGGATCCCTACAAACACTGGAAAATCGGTGACGAGGACTGGCGCAACCGCAAACGCTGGAACGAACACATCGAAGCTGCCGAGGACATGTTCGAAAAAACCAGCACCGACCTCGCGCCTTGGACGGTGATACCCGCCAACTTCAAGTGGTATGCCCGCGTGAAGGCACTCAAAGTCCTCAGCCGCGCCCTCAGCAAAGCCCTCGGCCGATAAGAGGCACTTTGCATTCGATCCTGCGCTTCAACCCAGCGGCGTGGGATATTCCCCCTTCGCCGTGAGTTCCGCCAAGGCTGCCGCCACCAGAGGGCGATCCTCGCGGTAGGTCACGCCGAACCATTGGCTCTCCACGGGCACGAGTTGCACGGTTGCGGCACCGCCTGAGACCATGTCCGCCACGGCATTCGGAATGTAGAATTCCGATTTCTCCTCGCCTCCCCGGGCTTTCAGAAAATCTTTGAAGCCCGCTTCCAGCAAAGGAAACACCTCCGGAGTGAAGCCCCAGCAGTTCATCGAAACACGCTCCGCTCCGGTGAATTCGACGCCTTCCGCCAGATCCGTGATGCCCTGCGCCGTGCGTTGGATTTGCGTGTGCTCGCGCACCGTCTTGAGCAATCCAGACGCATCCGCCTGACAAACCCCGCGCGACACACTGCCGTGATCGGAGAGCGTGGCATCAAGCCTGTAGCCGCCCATGCAAAAACGGGTCCCTTCTTTTTGATTCGCCTTCAAAAATCCGCCCACAGCCGCAAAGGCATCGCGACCATAGAAATCATCCGCATTGATCGCCACGAATGGAGAATCGACCACATCACGGGCAACCAGAATCGCATGCCCTGTGCCCCAAGGTTTCGAGCGCCCCTCCGGCACGCTGAAGCCCTCCGGCAGATCGTTGAGCTGCTGAAATGCATAGCCCACATCCAAGCGATCCTCGTAGCGGCGGCCCACGCGATCCTTGAACTCCTCCTCAAAATCCCGGCGAATCACAAACACAACCCGGTCAAAACCGGAAAGTGCCGCATCATACACCGAGTAGTCCAGCAGCGTCTCCCCGCCCGGCCCGACACCATCCATCTGCTTCAACCCACCATACCTGCTGCCCATACCGGCAGCCAAAACAAGTAATGTTGTCTTCATAGTAAAAAATCTCGGGCCGGCGGGATTCGAACCCGCGACCTCCTCGTCCCGAACGAGGCGCTCTACCAAGCTGAGCCACGGCCCGATGTGTTCATCCTCATCGCACGAACCTTTCCTGTCCTCAAGTTGAAAAAGGGACCCTGCGCGCCGGGGGCCGTCACGGCTTTAAAGCACGCAGGGCTTGTTTTTTCGCCGTGCGCTTGGGCGGTTATCCGTTAAGACTCGGCCCTCTTATGAACGATGCGGGCTCGGTTTTCTTAGGTAGCGGATTTGCGGCGAAGTATCCTGAGGGCGGGGGCAATTTCTCTGTGCCGCTTCAGTGGGCGTTGGGCTTGAAGCGACTGGGGGTTGATTATTTTTGGTTGGAGCTCATGCCTGCCTCGGGGGATGCGGTGTTGGATGAGCGTTGCATTCGGATTTTTGAGGAGCGCATGCGCAAGTATGGTTTGAAGTATATTCTGCTTTATCAGCGCGAGGCGTCCGAGGTGCAGGATCTCGCGGGCTTTGATTTTCACGGCATGTCGGAGCGTGAATTTCGCGAGCGCCTTGGCGGTCCCTCAACCTTGCTGAATTTGAGTTATTCGATCCGCCCACCGCTTCTGCAACTCTTCGAGCGGCGCGTTTACATCAATATCGACCCGACGGAGATTTGTTTTTGGATGGACAGGTTGGAGCTGGGGCAGTCGTTCCATACGGAGTTTTGGTCAATCGGCCTCAACATGCATTCGCCGGAGTGTCGGCTTCCCAAGCCGCTCCCGGGGGTGGAGTGGAAAACATTTTACCCGATCGTGGACACGGAGCTTCTGCAACCCTCCCCGCGTCCTGCAACGAACCGTTTCACCAC
>JBJTGE010000068.1:0-14199 GCA_046093785.1 Spartobacteria bacterium | reverse complement strand
GAAATACGACTCCCCGTGCCGCCAATCGAGATGGAGGTCTTTGGTCAAAAACATGGCGGCGATCATTCGCGTGCGATTGTGCATGAACCCCGTCTCGCGGAGTTCTCGCATGGCGGCATCGACAATCGGGAAGCCTGTCTCGCCATTCTTCCAACGCTCGAGATTTGCCATCTGCCCGGGCCAGACCATGCCACGGTATTTGGCGTTGAACTCCAACTCCAGCACCTCGGGGTAATTCCAGAGAATCTGCATGTAGAATTCGCGCCAGATGAGTTCGGCGATGTATTTCATCGCGCTGCCGCGACCCTTGGCATTAAGCGCATCGGCTTTTTTCAGGCACTCCTGGTGGAGTTCCCGGATCGAGAGCAAGCCGTAGCGCAAATCCTGCGAGAGCCTGGATGTGCCGCCTCCGGCAGGCAGGTCGCGAATCTCGCCATAGCGGGAAAGTCCTCCATCCAGAAACGCCTTCATGCGGTCCCGCGCGGCTTTTTCCCCCGCCTCCAGCACGCCCTCGGCCGCAGGCGGCAAACCCCAAAAGGAATTGTCGGGCAGCGGAAGCGATGCCAATCCCGCAGGTGTGGCGAGCGACTTGAGGCGCGGGGCGATGGACGGCTTGGCCAACTTTTCCCATGCTTTCGAGTAGGGAGTGAAGACGCGAAAGGTATCGCCAGAGCCCGTCAAAACCTCACGCCGCTCGTGAATGGCGACATCCTTGAACGGCTTGATGGCAATACCAAGCGACTGCCCCATTTTCTCCAATTTCTCTTCAACGGCGCGCCCGTGGGGATCCGGATCGCGATTGAAAAAAATCGCCTCGGCCTTGGTTTCAAGGGCGAGTTTTTCGAGTTCGGCCAACGCGTCACCTTGGCGTAGCACCAGGCGCGAACCGATGGCTTGAAGATTGGCATCCAACGAACGCAGCGACCCGCACAGGAAGTGCTGGCGGTTCGGGCCGGTCCATCGATGGTTTTTTTTCCAGTCGGAAAGTATGTAAACCGGCGTCACCTGCGCGCCCGTGGCAGCGGCGGCGTGGAGGGCGGTATTGTCAGTGAGGCGAAGGTCCCGACGGAACCAGTGAATGATGTTTTTCAAAATGCGAGAATTTTAGTCCGTATGGAGTATCACACCGAAACACCAATGGCAAAACCCGCATCTCCCGTTCGGAGCAAGCGGGCTTGCTCATTGATTGACATTAGGACGACTAAATGTAAAGTTTACTTGCAATGATTGCTCGACCGATTTGGATGAATCGTCTGGAAAAGGCATGGGAGGAGGTGCCCTTGGTGTGGCTGGCGGGTGTGCGGCGCGTGGGAAAGACGGTTCTGGCCAAGGAATTTGGCGATTCGGAGTTCCTGAACTGCGATTTGCCGGGAGAGGTGTGGCGGTTGGAGGATTCCGAGGCGTTTTTCAAGTCGGTGCGCAAACCTCTGGTGGTTCTTGACGAAGTCCATCAGCTGCCCGATCCGAACCGGGTTTTGAAAATTGCGACGGATGCCTTCCCTCATTTGCGCGTGCTGGCGACTGGATCTTCGACGCTGGCAGCGAGCCGCAAGTTTCGAGACACGCTCACAGGGCGGAAGCGCGTGGTGGCATTGACTCCGGTGCTGGCCGAGGAATTGGAGGCTTTCGGCATCGCGGACATGGAGGCACGCGTTTTGCGAGGAGGTCTGCCGCCGGCCCTGCTGAGAGACGGCCCCGACTGGGAGTTTTATTCCGAGTGGCTCGACTCGTATTTCGCGAGGGATGTCCAAGAGCTTTTCCATGTCGGAAAACGGGCCGAGTTTTTGCGGATGGTATCGCTGGTTCTCCGGCGGAGCGGCGGGTTGCTGGAGATAACGAGCTTGGCGAAGCACACCGGAGCGAGTCGCCCGACCGTGATGAACTGGCTCGATGTGCTGCAAATCACGCAAGTCGCCCGGATGGTGCGACCATTTTCCGGCGGAGGCCGCCGCGAGATCATCGCGCAGCCGAAGCTCTACGCTTTCGACACGGGATTCGTGTGCCATGCGCGGGGATGGGATCGCTTGAAGCCTGAAGACCTTGGGGTTCTTTGGGAGCATTTGGTCTTGGATACGCTTTTGGCTGCACCGGCCCGCGAAATCCTCTTCTGGCGTGACAAATCCCAACGCGAAATCGACTTCGTCGTTCCCCGTTCGCGGGATGCCGTGGACGCCATCGAATGCAAATGGACTCCCTCGGCCTTCGAGCCGGAAAACCTCTCCGCCTTCCGCGCGATTTATCCCGGCGGGCGCAATTTCGTTTGCTGTCCGAATCTCACAAAACCCTACCAACGGCATTTTGGTGATTTGCTCGTCGAGTTTATGAACGCAAAAGACCTGCGAGTTGTTGTTTAAAGAAACCGGATGGCAGCACCTGCCACCATCCGGCTCCCACCTACCCATGAAAAAAATCTACATGGGGCACTCTGCCTTGGAGCGCTCCTTTTTGTTCAACGCCCTGCGGAGTTTGTTGAGGGCGATGTTTTGAACTTGGCGGATGCGCTCGCGGGTGACGCCGAATTTTTCGCCGACCTCTTCGAGTGTCTTGAGACGCTGGCCATCGAGCCCGAAGCGGGAATTGATGATACGGCGCTCGCGGTCGTCGAGCACATCCAAGAGATCTCCGACCTCGTCACGGAGGTCTTTGTCGCGAAGGGCCTCGTAGGGATCCATCGCGTCCTCGTCGCCGATGATGTCACCAAGGGCGGTGGATTCCTCCTCGTTGATGGGTTGGTCAAGCGAGGTCGGGCGGATGGCCGCGCTTTTGAGGGCGGCGACCTTCGAGGTGCCCATGCCGACTTCCTCGGCGAGTTCCTCGTCGGTGGGTTCGCGGCCGAGCTCCTCGGTCATTTGATTCGATACGCGGCGGAGCTTGGCGATCTTGTCCACGAGGTGGACTGGCAGGCGGATCGTCTTGCTCTGGTTCGCAAGGGCGCGCTTGATCGATTGCTTGATCCACCAGGCCGCATAGGTGCTGAGCTTGCCGCCTTTTTTGGGGTCGAAGCGTTCCACGGCCTTCATGAGGCCGATGTTGCCCTCGGAGATGAGGTCGAGGAGCGGAAGTCCAAAATTGCTGTAGTCCCGCGCGATTTTGACCACGAGGCGGAGGTTCGAGCGGATCATGATCGCGCGCGCTTCCTTGTCACCGCGCTTGATGCGGCGGGCGAGTTTTACCTCCTCCTGGACGGTGATGAGCGGATACTCACCGATCTCGCGGAGATAGAGTTGAAAACCATTGTCGTTGTCTTCGAAAGCCATTGTTTGTTTTTTGGTGTTACGAGTTAAAAATTGCCGGGGATGCAGGGAGGTTGTTTAGGCGACCCAATGCATCCCTTATTCAGACCGCTGGGATTCGGATTCGTTCAAAAAAAATTTTCCCGCTTCTCGACTTTGTTCACAAACTCTGGGAAAATTTTCTTCTGTGCGTGTTCCCAAGCTGCCCCGTGGATCATCCCTGAGTCTCGGATCGCTGAGGCCATGGGTTGAATCGCGCCTGCCCGGCGTTTCCTTGGGGGTGTGGACGGCGGGAATCCTGGCCTTTCTTTACATTCCAATCGCCTTGCTGGTTGTGTTTTCCTTCAACGCCTCCCGTCTGAACATTCGTTGGGAGGGGTTTTCGATGCAGTGGTATTCCGCCCTGCTTGGCAACAAAACCCTGCTGACCGCGTTCCAGAACAGCTTGATCGTCGCCGGGGCAACGACTGTGCTGGCCACCCTGCTCGGCACGCTGGGGGCCTGGATGCTTCACCGCTATCGCTTTCCCTTCCAACGCGCACTCGCTTTGCTCATTTTTGTTCCGATTGTGATGCCGGAGGTTCTGATGGGAGTCAGTTTGCTGGTTCTCTTTGTGCAGGTCTTGGATATCCCACTCGGATACACAACCCTTGTCATCGCCCATACGACTTTTTGTTTTCCCTTCGTGCTGGTGGGGGTGCAGGCGCGCTTGCAGGGGATCGATCCCTCGCTCGAAGAGGCGGCGATGGATCTCGGAGCCACGCCGTTTCAGGCCTTCCGGAAAGTGGTGCTGCCGTATCTCATGCCGGCGGTCGTCGCCGGGGCGCTCATGTCCTTCACGCTGTCGCTGGATGAATACATCGTCAGCGTCTTCACTTCCGGTGCGCAATCGCAAACTCTTCCGCTGAAAGTCTTCGGTATGGCCAAGGTGGGTTTGAACCCCCAATTAAATGCCTTGAGCGCCATCTTTGTCGTGGGCACAATCGCCTTTGCATTCGGGAGTCATTTTTTGGGAAAAAAGAAAAACCTATGAGAAAAATCACATTCATCCTCGTGGCATTGGTTGCTTTGGCATGGACCAAAACCGCAAGCGCCGCACCCTCCAAGAATCTGAATATCTACTGCTGGTCGGAATACATTCCGCAAGGAATCATCGACGAGTTTGCCAAGCAGACCGGCATCAAGGTCACCGTCGAAAACTACGCCTCCAACGAGGAAATGCTCTCCAAACTCGCCGCTGGCGGCGGGCTATACGACATCATCCAGCCGAGCGAGTATGTCATCGAGGCGCTTGCCAAGGAGAAGCTGCTCCATACGATCGATCATGCAAAAATTCCGAATCTCAAAAATATCGCGCCGCAATTCCTGAACATGGCGTTTGATCCGGGCAACAAATTCAGCGTTCCGTTCATGGCGGGCACGATCGGCATTGTCGTGAACACCGACTTGGTCAAAGAGGATGTGCGGGGATTTGCCGATGTCTTCAAGCCAGCGAACAAGGGAAAAATCGTCGTTCTCGACGACGCGAGGGAGATCGTCTCCTGGGCTCTTGCGACCAACGGAATCGATGTGAACCATGTGACGGAAAAAAACCTGAACAAGATCAAGCCGACCCTTGAGCAATGGTTGCCGCTTGTGAAAGTTTATGACTCGGACAGCCCGAAGACAGCCCTCCTCAACGGAGATGCGGCGCTTGGCGTGGTCTGGGGTGGCGAGGGTGCGATTTTGTTGAACAAAAACAAAAAATTCCGCTGGGTCATCCCAAGCGAGGGCACGCACCTTTTCATCGACAGCCTGGCCATTCCCAAGTCCGCAAAAAATGTCGAAAATGCCGAGGCGTTCATGAATTTCATCCTCCGTCCGGACATCAGCAAACAAATCTCGGATGAGTTCCCCTATCTCAATCCCAACCTCGCCGCGCGGGAACTCATGACCAAAAAGCAACTCGAGAATCCCGCGAGTTTCCCAACGGATGAGGAGGTGAAGAAGATGGATATTTTCAAAGACATCGGCACCCGGGGATCCGATGTGGAGGAACTCATCACCACGCTGAAAGCACAGTAGGATGCTGGGACTCTTCGGGAGCGGCAGCGAATCCCTCTCCGGTGGCCGACACCACCGCCGCCCGGGATTGTGGGCATGGATTTTCTTCACGCCGCTGCTTGTCTGGCTTGCGCTTTTCGTGGTCGCCCCGACCCTCATGCTCACTGCTGTGAGCTTTGCGGAGCGTGATTCCCTCGGGCGAATCGTCTGGAATTTCAGCCTTCAAAATTATGACCGGGCCTTTGACTGGGTGTGGGTGAAAATTCTTCTCGAGTCCCTCTATTACGCGTTTCTGGCGACGCTCATTTGCCTCGTGCTTGGCTACCCCGCAGCCTACTTCATCGGGCGGGCTCCCGAGCGCTGGAGGGGAATTTTGCTCCTGCTCGTCATGATTCCCTTTTGGACGAGTTTTCTCATTCGCACCTACGCTTGGATCACGATCCTCAGCAAGGAGGGGCTCGTCAACAGCCTGCTCGTTTCGGCCGGCATTCTCAGTGAACCGGCGGCCTTGCTCTACTCGCCTTTCGCCATCGTGCTTGGCCTGGTTTACAATTTCTTGCCCTTCATGATCCTGCCGATCTACACGAGCGTGGAGAAACTGGACAAGTCGATGATCGAAGCCGCGCATGATCTTGGCGCAGGGCCGCTGCGGGCGTTTTTGCAAGTCATCATTCCCCTCACCCGACCTGGTATCGTCGCCGGTGCGACACTTGTTTTTGTGCCATCCATCGCCATGTTCGCCATCACGACCCTCATGGGCGGCGGGACGAATCCGAATATCGGCGAGGTCATTTTCAAGCAATTCACCTCGGGCCGGAATCAACCCTTCGGCGCCGCGCTCGGCACCATACTGCTCTTTGTTTTCATCCTCTGCCTCTGGCTCTCGAGAAGTCAGCGGGCGAAGGAGGATTGAGGCCACTACGCGGCGACTTTTTTGGCGATGTGGTCGATGACTTTTTCCAGGCCCTCCTTGATCTCCGCGCACACGGGAATGACCTTCAGTTTTGGAAATCGGGTCTTGAAGGCTTTGAGGTTCTCTGCGGATTCCGGCAGATCCATTTTATTGGCGATAATGCAGGTCGGCTTGGCGGTGAGAGTGGGGTCGTAGAGGCGGAGTTCCTTGCGCAGCGATTGGTAGTCGTCGATCGGATTTCGCCCTTCGCTGCCCGCCATATCGAGAACAAAGAAGAGGGTTTTGCAGCGAACGATGTGGCGCAGGAATTCATGGCCCAAGCCGCGATTTTCATGGGCGCCTTCGATCAAACCCGGGATGTCGGCCATCGTAGCCCGCCCGTATTCAGGAAGGTCAATGACTCCCACCAACGGATGCAGCGTGGTGAAAGGATAGGCCGCCGTCTTGGGCTTGGCTGCGGAGAGTTCGCGGAGGAGGGTGGATTTTCCAGCATTCGGATACCCCACCAGGCCGATGTCGGCAATCGTCCGCAGCTCGAATAAAAACCAGCCCTCTTCGCCGGGATAGCCTTTCGTGACCTGACGCGGCACGCGATTCGTGGAGGACTTGAAATGCGTGTTGCCCTTTCCGCCGTCCCCACCTTTGCTGAGGATAAATTCCTGCCCGGGCTCGGAGAGGTCGGCGATGGGTTCTATTTCTACCTCATCGCGCTGGGTCTGGCCCGCGCGGTAGATCACCGTGCCGATGGGAACCTTGATGTAGGTATCCTCTGCACTGCGCCCGTGCTTGTCCTTACCCTTGCCATGCGCCCCGCGCTTGGAGCGGATCAATGGCTCGAAAAACAGGGCCACCAAGCTGTCCACATCGTGATCAGCCACCAGAATGATGTCGCCGCCCTTGCCGCCATCCCCGCCATCCGGCCCGCCGCGCGGGATGAACTTTTCCCGGCGAAAGCTGCAGCAACCATTTCCACCATCACCCGCTTTGGCGTGCACGCGGATTTCATCAACAAATTTCATGCCTCGCAAACTGGCCGACACGCATCGACAAGTCGAACCCGAATTGGAAAAGCGCGCGGGTTTTGATGGTGGAAGGCATCCAGCTTGAATGCTAAGCTGAGTTCATGAGCACGAACCCCTCGGTGGAAAATCTGCGCGACCTAGACCGGCAATACCATTTGCATCCCTTCACGAACCATCTGGACATGCACCAGCCCGGCACCCATTTGATCAAGTCCGGCGAGGGATGCCACCTCATCGATGAGAACGACCGCCGTCTTCTCGACGGGCTCGCCGGCCTCTGGTGCGTGAATGTGGGCTACAATTGCTCCGCCATCGTGAAGGCCGTCGAGGCCCAGATGACGAAGCTCCCCTACTACCCCTCCTTTTTCAACACGACCACCGAACCGCCAATTCGCGTTGCCGAGTTTCTGGCAAAAAAAGCCCCCACCCGCGTAAACCGCACGGTTTTTTCGAACTCGGGATCCGAGGCGAACGAAACCGCACTCAAGCTCATTCGCTCCTACCACAAGCTGCGCGGCCAACCTGCGAAAAAGAAGATTCTCTCACGCACCTTCTCCTACCACGGCGTGACGCTGGCCACCTCGAGTCTCACAGGCTTGCCGACTGTGTATGAACCGTTCGACCTGCCATTGCCCGGCTTCATCCATGTCCCCGGGCCGCACCCGTATGGATACAACTCGCCGATGGATGCCGAGGCGTTCGGTCGCTGGTGTCTGGAGGAAACGGCACGCATCATCCGCGAGGAAGGACCGGAGACCATCGCCGCCATGTTCGTCGAACCGATCCAAGGCGCGGGTGGAGTTATTCCACCGCCTCCCGGCTATTTGGCCGAACTCCGCGAACTCCTCCGAAAAAACGACATTCTGTTCGTCGCCGACGAGGTCATCACCGCCTTCGGACGGCTTGGAGACTGGTTCGCCAGCACACTCTGGAACCTGGATCCCGACATCATCACTCTCGCGAAGGGCATCACCAGCGGCTACCTGCCACTCGGGGCCACCATGGTCAGCGACGAAATCGCCGAGACCGTCTTCAAAGGCGGCTACTTCGCCCATGGTTTCACCTATTCCGGCCACCCGACCAGCGCCGCAGCAGCCTTGGCCAATCTCGAAACCATCGAGAACCTCGGCCTGATCGAGCGCGTGCGCGACGATGTAGGCCCCTACTTTCAGAAAAAACTCCACGCCTTTGCAGCCCATCCCGCCGTCGGCGAAATCCGTGGCCACATGCTCATCGGTGCCATCGAACTCCTCCCCAAAGGCGGTCGCGAGGCCATCACCCCAACCACCTCGCTCGGCATCCCCGCCGCAGCCCACATCCGCAACGAAGGCTCGATCGTCCGGGGCATTCGCAACCTCATCGCCGTCGCCCCGCCGCTCATCATCACCCGCGCCGAAATCGACGAACTCTTCGCCAGCATCGAACGCGGAGTGGAGAAACTCCGGGAGTCAGAAGCTATCCTTTGCCCGCCTCTTGAATCACCAATCGATAGCGAGTGCCTTTGAGACGGCCACTGCTCACAAGCGCCCCTTTTTCCACCAGGTCCTGCAAATCCCGCGTGGCCGTGGCGCGTGAGGTTCCAGTGATGGCGAGGTAGTTTTCCGCGCTCAGACCGCCTTTGAATCCACTCGGTCCCTCGCGCGCCATGCGCAAGACGGCTTTTTCCTGTCTTTCGTTCAAGAGCCCCCGCAGCCTGTCGAGCAACCTTGTTTTTTTGATGAGAAAATCCACCCAGCTTTGGGATTCCGCCTGCGCGCGGAGGATGGTTTCGCCGAAATAGACCAACCAGTCTGTGATCTCGTTGCTCTTGTTGCTCTTGTTGGTATGCTCCAGCGTGTCGTAGTAGGTCTTTCGGGCGCGATGAATCGATGCCGAGAGGGCTATCAAAACCGGGTGGCCCAAGCCCTCCGCTATCGATTTTTCCGCCAATGCTCTTCCAATGCGTCCATTCCCATCTTCGAACGGATGGATGCTGACAAAATAAAGATGGCAAATGCCTGCGCGTGTCAGGATCGGCAAGCGGTTGCTCCCACCGGGAACCGTGCTTGAATACCAGTCCAGAAATCGACACATCTCACCCGGAACCGACGAGGAGGGCGGTGCCTCAAAATGCACTTTGGGGTCGTAGATGGCACCGGACACCACCTGCATGGGATCGCCGCCAACGCGGTAACTTCCGATCCAACTCAAGTCGCTTCGACCACTCATCAAGATGCCATGCCAATGCAAAAGCCGCGACTCATCGACTGTTGCATCGAATTCCTGGTGAAGTTCCACCATCAACCTGGAAATCCCCTCTTCCGCAGGTGGAATCTTTCGCGGATCGGTGGATAGTCCAAATTGGCGGCGAATGGAGGATTGGACACTTTCGCGATTCAGAATCTCCCCCTCAATTTCCGAGGTCTTCATCGCCTCCTCGCTCATCATTTCCACGGCCACCGAATCCCGTCCTTCCTTCTCCAAATGCTGAAAGGTTCCTGAATAAAACCCCGCCTCTCTTAAGAATCTTTCCTCCAGAGCAGCCAACCTTCCGGCATCGAAACGAAATTTCGGCCAATCGCTTTGCTGCCAATTCCAGCGTTTTAAGTTCGGCATGAGTTATAAGACTACAAAATATAACTCATTTTTTCTATAATTACGATTTATATTTCCAATTTATGACTCTTCTGGCATTTGCGCTGCTACGGGAAAGGCCCCATCTTTTTATTCTCCATGAAAGAAACCGACCTTATTGCAGCATCCGCCGAGAAACTTCCCATTCGGACAGCCTACAGCGGGGCCTACTTTGCAAACACCAGCACGCCGTCGATGCGCAAGTTGCCGCTCGTGGCGCGGTATGCGAGGGATTCCGGTTTTGCCACCCTTTTTGAGCCAACGCCTGCGAGTGCTGTGGATCTCGCAAAAATCCACGACCCCGCGTATGTCGAAAACATCATCACTGGCAAGGGACCGCTGAGTCACTGTGCATTCGGCTTCTGGAGCGAGGACTACCGGGATGGCGTGCTCGCCATCAACGGCGGCAACCTTCTGGCAGCGCGCATGGCGCTTGAGGACGGCATCGCGGCGAATGTGGCGCAGGGTTTCCACCACGCGGGGCCACCAAATGGCGGGGGATTCTGCACTTTCAATGGCCTCGCGCTGGTGGCGGCCATGCATCCCGAACTGGAAGTCCTCGTTCTGGATTGCGATGAACACGGCGGCGACGGCACAGCCCAGTTCACCAAATCGCTCCCCAATCTTTTCAACTTCTCCATCTGCGGATCCACGATGGGAGCTTTCGAGGGGGCGCGCTCCATCGTCCGCAAGGTGCCTCCCAGCGATGAATCGCAGGCATGGACCTATCTCAACGAGGCGATGGATTTGATCTCGGAAAGGCGTCCGCACCTCGTTATTTACCAAGCCGGAATGGATCCTCACCGCGACGATCCCCTTTCCCGTTCCAAGATGTCCGGCGAATTCCTCGCCAAGCGCGATGAATTTGTCATGGAAACACTCCTCCGTCTCGCGATCCCCTTTTTCTTCGTTCTCGCGGGGGGTTATCAGGAGCCGATGGAGAACAAACTGGTTCCCTTGCATGTGCGCACTTTTGAGATAGCGGCCAATCTCAAACACCGCGCTACAGCGGGCATCGGTTGCTGACTCCGGCAGCGCGTCCAGCGCGTTCATTTGTGTCCAATTTTTTACCTTCCCTTCCTTTTCAAAAGAAGATCGGGCGTTTATAGGGCTCGGACGATGAAAGCCATTTTACAAATCCTCACCATTTTCCTTTTCGCATCCGGCCTGCCTGCGGGCGCCGCAATTCAAATTGGCGCCGTCTATTGCGACTCGGGCGCGCAGGCTGTTTTGGACGAACCCTCATGGCGGGGGGCTCAGTTGGCTGTGGCGGAGATCAACAAGGCCGGTGGCATTCGCGGCGAGCAGGTGGAATTGGTTCGCATCCCGGGAAACTCCAGCGCTGCCGATTTGAAAAAAAATGTGGCCGCATTTTTGGAGAAGAACCAACCCGCGGGCCTGGTGGGTCTCTCGGACAGCGATCTCGCGCTGGCGGCTGCACATCAAGCCGTGAAGCGGGGAATTCCTTTTGTGACCTCGGGCGCCACCTCGCCGAAGCTGCCCGGTGCGCTCGGCTCCGGTTTTTACATGGCCTGCTTTGGAGACAATGTCCAAGCCGCCGCGACGGCGGAGTGGCTCGCGCAAGCGAAGGGCGCGAAGACGGCATCCATTATCTACGATCCAGCATTCACCTACACCCGATTGCTGAAGTCTTATTTTTCAAAAGCCTTCCGGCGCGGCGGCGGCAAGATCACAGCCACGCTTTCCTACACCCCCGGCCAGACCCTGCTCGTCGGCCCCGCCATTCTCAAAGCGGATGCCATTTTCGTGGCCACGGGATCGGCCGATGACGCCATGCCGGTGATCCGTCAACTCCGCTCCATGGGCTTTCCCGGCCCGATCACGGGAGGTGACAGCTTCGACAATCCTCCCGCTTGGATGGCCAATCCCGCCTCGCGAGATGTTTTCTTCACCACGCATGCTTTTTCAGCAAACGAACCGGCATCCAAGACCTTTCTCCGCGCTTACAAAAAGGCCTTCCGCACAGCCCCCGATTCGTTTTCTGCTCTCGGATACGACGCCACACGCGTTCTGCTCGCAGCGATTCAGAAATCCAAGGACAACAATCCAAAAAGTGTCCGCGCGGCTTTGGCTGCCGGCATTCATATCGATGAACTCACCGGTCAGATCGTTCTGAAAAAATCCCAGCGCATCCCGCAAAAACCCGTTGCCTTGGTCGATGCCTCAACGCCCGGCGGCCAAAATCTGCGGATCACTCCCTCACGCGTTCCGGCACCATAATTCTGTGAATCCGCGTTGGATCGGTTAAATCAAGTCATGGTCAAAATATTGCTCGTTGAGGACAATGAGATGAACCGCGACATGCTCTCGCGGCGTTTGGCGAAACGGGGATTCGAAGTCGTCATGGCGGTGGATGGCGCAGAGGGCGTGTCCATGGCGCGTTCGGCGGCTCCGGATTTGATTCTGATGGATATGAGCCTGCCCGTCATGGATGGGTGGACGGCGACGCGTGAGCTGAAGGCGGATGCCGCGACGCGGGGCATTCCGGTGATCGGTCTCACAGCCCACGCCATGGCGGGCGACCGCGAGAAATGTCTGGAAGCGGGGTGCGACGAGTATGACACGAAGCCGGTAGATTTCCCCCGCTTGCTGGAAAAAATCCAAGTCCAGCTGGACAAAAAAACGGGCGCTTGAATTCTAAACCTCACAATCCTCCGGACGCCGTTGCGCAGTTGCGCCACGACCTTCGGACTCCGGTGAACCACATCATCGGCTACAGCGAGATGTTGCTGGAAGACGCGGAGGAGGACGCCAACGAATCAAGCGCTGCCGATCTGAAAAAAATCCGCTCCGCCGCGCAAGAGTTGCTGGAGGTGATCAATACCCGGCTCGTCGCGGGAGAAGTCGGAGAGACCCTGAAATCAGCGGACGCCTCGTCGTTGAAGTTCGAAGATTTCAAGAGGGGGCAGAAAACTTTTCACGGCCGGGTGCTTGCGGTGGATGACAACCTTGGGAATCTCGATGTTCTGGCGCGCCGCCTGACCCGACATGGTCTGGAGGTCAAGATCGCGAAGAGTGGTTTCGCCGCGCTCGATGCCATCCGCTCGGCGTCTTTCGATCTGGTGCTCCTCGATGTGATGATGCCGGAAGTGGATGGCTACACGGTGCTGCGCGAAATGAAAGCTGATGCACAGACGCGGGATATTCCAGTGATCATGATCTCGGCGTTGGATGAATTGGACAGCGTGGCGCGGTGCATCGAGGCGGGCGCGGAGGATTACCTGCCAAAGCCATTCAATCCCACTCTGCTCGAGGCCCGCATCGGGGCATGCCTCGAAAAAAAAAACCTCCGCGATGCCGAGCAGGGGCATTTGCGCAAAATCGAAGAGACCCGACGCCGCCTCGACAAGGAACTCGCCGAGGCGGCCGCGTATGTGAGATCGATCCTGCCCGAACCCCTGAAATCCCCGCTCCCGGCCCACTGGAAATACCGTCCCTCGAGCGAGCTTGCGGGCGATTCCTTCGGCTATCATTGGATCGATGCGGAGCATTTTGCCATCTACCTTCTGGATGTCTGCGGGCACGGCGTCGGCGCGTGTCTCCTCTCGGTTTCTGCCATCCATGTCCTGCGCTCGGGTTCGCTCCCGGGAGTTGATTTCAAGAAGCCCGGCGAGGTTCTCTCGGCGTTGAACAACGCGTTTCTCTTGGAGCGGCAGAACAACCTCTACTTCACGCTCTGGTATGGCGTGTATCACGCGCCAAGCTGCACTTTGAGCTATGCCAGCGGTGGACACCCCCCCGCGCTTCTTCTGACGCCTTACGGCACTGGAGCTTTTCAATCCCAACGACTCTCCTCGCATGGCATGATCATCGGAGTGATGGAGAACACGCATTTCGCGACGCAGGCTTGCCACATTCCGATCTATGCCCGGCTTTTTGTGATCTGCGATGGATGCTATGAAATCCGGAACGCAGCGGGCGGGATGGCGGATTACCAAGCCTTCGAGACATTCATGCTGGCGAACGCCGCCGAGCCTGATCCGCTTGCGAATCTCGAGCGCTGGGCACTTGAAAAGCACGGGGCAAGCACGCTCGATGACGATTTTTCCATCATGGAAATTCAATTCCCCGCATGAAGGAGGAGCACTCTATTCGCATCGGTCATTCGATGGCGGAAGTCGCATCCGCACTCGGTCAGGCCGAAAGCTGGCTCGTTGGAAGGAACGCCTCGCAACAGGTGCGTTCCTTCGTGGGCCTCGCCATCGAGGAACTCGCCACAAACTGGATCAAATACGGTTGTTCGGATGTCGGCCCTCACTTCATGACATTTCATTTGCAACTCGGCGAAGGCCGCGTGTTGCTGCAATCAAGGGACGACGGCCGCCCCTTCAACCCCTTGGATTTTCCAGAACAT
>JBJTGE010000067.1:0-4592 GCA_046093785.1 Spartobacteria bacterium | reverse complement strand
CTTCCCGCATCCGATCGGAGTTTGGGTAACCTTGAAAAGATGGTTTCAATACGCGATCGGCAATCTTGGCCAAGGCATTTACGCCGGCGGTGAGGAGTGGATGCAAAAGATCCTTCCCGAGAAGAACGAAGAACTTCGCCGGCGCCACCGTAACTGGGCCCGAGTTGTTTTATTCGGCCATCTGGCTCTGGCCTCCATCTTCATCGCCACTGGGCAATGGATATTGATCCTGCTGGTCACCTTTCCTTTCTACTGCAGTTGGCTGGGGACGCTCTGCGGGGCGCCCCAACATTTTGGCTTGATGCCCGATGTGCCGGATTTCAGGCTCTGCTGCCGCACCTTCACCTGCAACAGTTTTATCGGGTTTCTCTATTGGAACATGCAGTATCATGTGGAGCACCACATGTTCCCGGCTGTGCCTTTCTACAATCTCCCGGCGCTCCGCAAAGCGATCGAGCACGACCTGCCCCCCGCCCCGCACGGTCTCTGGGCCACCTGGCGCGAGATCATGTCCATTCACAAGAAACAACGCGAGAACCCTGACTATGTCTTTGTTCCCGAGTTGCCGAAAGCGGCTTGAGCTCGCTGTTGCAGCAATTCGTGGTTGAAAATGGGTCATGCCAACCGAAGCACTGGGTAGTGCGAAGGAAGCACATCGCTGATGGCCCGAAGGGTGCAGCGAGCAGGGGGCGAGCAAGGCAAAGGATGGACTCTCCCGGATTCACGAAGCGCGCTGCCGCACGAAAGAGGGATAGAGGTAGGAACGAGACATTGGTTTGTCTCGCTCCCCTCTCCGAACCGGACTTGCGGATCTCCCGCATCCGGCTCTCCAGTTGCGAATTTGCCGACTCCTCTGTTGCCAGAGTTTCGTCGGACGCCGGACCAGAGGCTCCGAGGACTTGCAGGATTTCCCTCCCCGGCTCTGGCTTCTTCGACGCACCACAATAAGGCATTGGCTTCCCCAAGGCTCGTCTGGCCGCACAGTTCTAGCTCGTTGAGCAATCGATTGTGCTTTTTTGGATGGGGCCAGCTGGCCCATGTGGTTTCGCTTCCTGCCGCCCTTCGCTCCACGGGCATTACCCCGCTTCTTCGCTACTATGACGGCTCTGACTCCTACGCGGCCCCGTCGAAACGGGTTCCTGCCCACGCAGGTCTCAACGCTTCCATATGATACCTTCCTTGCGTTCTCACCCCAACCATCCCCAACAGCCCATTTCTCTCCCTTATACGAGGTTTGTGAGAGGAAATGGATATGGCTCTGGCCACAGGCTTCGCCACTTGCTCGCAGGCTCGCCACCGTTGCAAACCGAATCGGGTTCACTTTCGTTTGGGACCACAAGTCCGCCTCGGGCTGCTCCCCACCCCGTCTCACGACGACGCAGTTGCCTCCGGCTGCTCTCCCGTTGCTCGTCTCGGGATAACTCAGACTTTCACTGGTTGATTTCATATATGTGCGTTCGCACGAGCACAGTCGTCTCGACTGTGAAAGACACCAGCAGAAACGCTGCTTCGCAGCTGAAGTTTGGGACGCCAAGGGCCTGGCGGTCCCTCGTGTGCCCGGCATGGGCATGAACAAGTCAGGAAAAAAAAGTGAAATAGAAACAAATGACCGGAAGCAGTGACAGCAACCGTAGCGAAAGCCAAGGCCGGTTCCGCGAGGAACTCAGCACGAAAGAAGGCCGTAGCAAGGACAACGACCGTAGGAACACGAACAGGCAGAGAGGCCGGGTGCGGGCGATAAGCGTGCTAGCAGCCTGTCGGAGTTAAAAATTTGAAGCTCCAAAATCCGGATTTTCCATTTTTTAAAAACCGGGCTTTTTGATTTTTGTAGGGTCTATATTCTGTCATTTGAGCTACAAACTTTATGAAAAGGCCTGATTCGTGCTTCCATCATGCCGCACGGAGCTTGGCTCCGACGATGTGGAGGCGTTTGAGGTTGTAGGCCAGGCAGACCAGATTCCATTCCAGACTCACTTTGGCATGCCCTCGGAGTGAAAATCGCCGAAATCCCATCGCTTCTTTGATGATTCCAAAGATGGGCTCCACTGTCTGCTGTCTCAACCTGTAGAGCGCTCGTCCCGCTGCGGTGGATGTTCGATACTTCATCTTGTCTCCAAAATCGGCATCCTCTGGCGGAGGTTCGGGATTTTCGCTCTTCTCCAACTGCTTGACGGTGCGTCCATGTGGCTCGCGTTTCATCGCGGCAAGAACTTCGAGGCCGGGATTTTCCGCCTCAATGGTTGACACGGCCGATTCACTCACAAAGCCGCTATCCACGAGCACGATAGCGGGGCTCACATTTTCTTTTACTGCTTTCAAGTCCTCCGCCAGTTCCTGCTTGTCGTTGGGCGATTGGCTCACACGCTGGCCGACGATCAAACGCGAATCGGTGTCCACTCCGGCTTGGGCGTTGTAGCATTGCTGGAAGCCATCTTTGGTTTTCATGATACGGCTTTCCTCGTCGGTGAAATTGACTTGGTCTTTCGCCTCGGGTGCGGCACTCGGAGCCTTGGGTTCGCGGCCACGCGGCTTTTTTCCACTATCCACATCAGCTTGACGGTCGGCCATTTTTGCCTCGTATTGGGCTGATTCCGCTTGGAATCGCGCATAGGCTCGCGCCTCCATTTCCACCTTGGCGCGACGCAGTGCGGCTTGGCGTTCCTGGCGCCGCTCGACCTCATCGGGAATCGTCAACCCGTCTTGAAGTGGCGTGGAATCGGCTTGCTCGGCTTTTGCAAGCAGCTCTTTGATTTCCATTTCCAGATCGTTGAGCTTTTGTTCGGCATGGCCATAGCTCACAGCGGCGTGCTTGCTGGCGTTTGCCAAAACTTTCGTGCCATCGATGGCAACGGTAACCTGCCCGACTTTCAAGAACCCGCACTGTGCAGCCATTTCCAAAATCTGGGCAAACGCTCGCTGGAGCAGCGCGCCGTTATTTCGCCGGAATGTGCAAATGGTGTCATGGTCGGGATGCGTATTCGCACACACAAAACGCACGGCCACATCGGTGTGGGTGGAGCGCTCGATCTGCCTGCTGGAAAACATCCCGCTGCAATAAGAATAAACCAAGAGCGTCAAAAGCATGGCTGGAGGATATTGCTCACTGCCGGTTCCCCGATGATTGATTTGAGCCATGGAGGTATCCACCGACTCGATGGCATCAATCATGAAATGGACGAGATGGTTGCTTGGGACCCAGTCTCGCATGTCAGGAGGAAGCAGCATGGGTGTATCGCGGTCGATGTTGACGAATTTTGCCATATCAAATTGCACAGCAAGAATTAGGCCAACTTCAGATGTTAAGTCCGACAGGCTGCTAGGGCAAGGTATTGAAGGCGGTCGAGGACCGCGAAGAGACGGCCGCACAGGTAGGCCGGATCGGAGTTTTGTGGATTCAGGGATGGTGTCATGGCATTGGCTGGGTTGTTGGAGGGAGAGCGGAGGAGGCAGGCCTTGATGAGGGCCAAGCGGGCGGGGTTGAGTTTGGGATCGGAGTCGGTGGAATTCTTGCGGCGTTCGATGTGCTGACGGCGGAGCGCGGCGGCGAGCGCCTGCTGGGGGATCAAGGTGTCGCGCAGGGCGGAGTAGAGAAGTTGTGTAGGAAGCTGGGGCGGCAGCTCGTCGATTTTTTCGCGCACCATCGCGTAAAGAAGGCGGCCGAGTTTGAAGGCGGCCTGATTGGCGCTTCCGTCCGGCGTGCAGATGGCAAGGTCACGGAACCATGCGGCGACATGGGCTTCGATTTCCGGCACGGTCGATTCCAACCAGTCTCGCACCACGATGCGGGCCCCGTTACCGGACAGGCTCATGGCGTAGTAGGCGTTGGGACTGGTGCCGGAGGGTGCGAAGCCGGTGCGCGGTGCATTCAGAAGCCGTGCCACACCTTGTTCGTCGGCCGATTCCAGAAGGGCGAAGATATCCTCCGGAACGGGATCGCGGGTCCAGTGGAGGTGGATTGTTTCCCCGAGCGAGCGCGTGCCTTTGGGGATGAGATGGTGCAGGGCTGACCGGAATTTGAGTTCTGCGGATGCGCTGATGGCAGCATTCTGGGCTTGGTCCAGCCCGTAGGAGGTGAAGCTGTCCTTGTCGAAAGAGATCAGGTTGGTGCCCATGGCGAGGCCCCCAGGTATACCTCGGATTTTTTCCGTGGTGTTGACGGTCTCGGTTAAAACGCCGGATGCAAGACAAACCCTTTGGGACAATGTCCCGGAGGCAGATGCCTTGGCCCGCCTCTTGCGCCAGAAATCCTGGAGTTCCGGTTCGAGGAGGAGATTCAAACCGTCGACTTGAAACGCGACATTGTCTGTGGGCTTGGCCTTGACCTGCTCGAAGCTTTGTCGCGCAGCCTCGAGTTGTGTCTCTGATTCCAAAAAAGCAACAGTGGCTTGGCAACGCGCTGAAACTTTGGGGTAGGAATTGGCAGCTTCTGCGATCAGATTTTTGAAGTAAATTTGCGATTCGCGTCTGCTTGCGGCTTTGTCCGAGTCCTTGGGAGTGAACAAAAGAACCCTCTCCAGGTTGTCCGCCAGAAAATGAGAACGGCCGCCTTGGCTGAGTTCATTCGGAGAGGTGAAGGGCCTCAGGAATTTTTT
>JBJTGE010000066.1:0-8813 GCA_046093785.1 Spartobacteria bacterium | reverse complement strand
CGATTTGTATCCCGCCCAGCCGCTGAATTTTTCTTTTGAGAGTCTTGAAGTGCCGATGTGGAACCTCATCATCACCTTTATTGGCAGTGTGGTCGGGGTTTCCCTGCTGGCGAGATTTCTGCCGAGCATCCCCGTGTTTCGGAGCTTGTTTTTGTCGTCGGCTTCCCCTGCGGGGTCATCACTCGCTCCCGTTGTCACGGAGCTGGGCGCTGCCGCCAATGTGTCCGTCGGAGCTTGCGGCGTGGCACTTTCGATCCTTCGCCCCTCAGGACGCGGAGAAATCAACGGCGGCGTCTTTGATGTGATGACGAATGGGGAATTCCTTGAAGCTGGAACAAAATTCCAAGTCCTCGCCGTGAATGGTCAAAACATCATTGTGGGACGCCAGACCTCTTGATCCAAGCCAGCGCCGATTTTGCGGCGAGTGAGCCCGTAGCGAAGCAGCCCTGCAAAAGGTAGCCTCCCGTGGGTGCCTCCCAGTCGATCATTTCGCCTGCGACAAAAATCCCCGGCATTCTTCGCAACATGAGATCGGAATCAATTTCGCTCCAGCAAACTCCGCCTGCGCTGGAGATGGATTCCGCAACGGGCCGAGGGCCTTTCAGGGGAATCACGCAGTTCTTTGCTTCATGGGCGAGCGAGTGGACATCCGCCCATTCTTTGCGTGCAAGGAGTGCGAATGCCGCATCGCTGAGTTTCCAACGCTGGCGCGCCTCCAGGGCAAAATTCCTGCGGACGGATTCCATTTTTGAAACAAGTTGCCCGTGCGAATGAACGGGCTTGAGGTCGATCGTGAGTGCGGGGGAGGGCATTCCTCGAAGTGTTCTTCCGAGGGCATAAACCGGCCCTCCTTCCATGCCGTAGCTAGTGATCAAGACTTCGCCGTGAAAAAGCCCGTCCTCCGCTCGCACTGTGATGTTTTTGAGAGGTGTGCCCTCGGCGAGCGAAAGAAATTCCGCGCTCCAGTCGTGCTCCCAGCCACAGTTTGCTGCCACGAGCGGCTGAATGGAAACGCCAAGGCTTTCGAGAACATGCGTCCAACGGCCATCGGATCCGGTTTGCGGCCAGGAGGCCCCGCCAAGTGCGAGAATGAGCGCATCGGCGTGTCCTGTGACACCATTGGAAAAGCCGAATTCAATCCGCCCATCGTGGGTGAGGGAGGTCAGGCTGTGCTTCATTTCGAAGCGAACGCCCATGGATCGGAGTTTCGAAACCCAAGCTCGGAGAAGCGTGGCGGCTTTCAAATTTTTCAAATAAACCCTGCCGCTGCCTGCTTCGAAGGTTTCCGCGCCAAGTCCTCTGGCCCATTCGCGCAGTTCCGTAGGGGTAAAGCCGTTGAGTATGGAAGTCCAAATCTCCGGACTTTTCTCGATGCCGGAGTAGCGGGTTCGGAAAAGCTCCAAAGGTTCGGAGTGGGTCAGATTCATGCCGCCCTTTCCTGCAACCAGAAACTTGCGTCCGACCGAGGGCTTCGCGTCAAAGAGTGTGACCTCGGCTCCCGCTTCAGCCGCGACCTCGGCAGCGCGCAATCCGGCTGGTCCGCCGCCTATGATGGCGATGTGTTTCACTTCGAAAATCCCGGAGTGAGAACCTTTCCTGCCAGGTTGAAAACCGCCATCTCCTCGGCGTCCTTCGCCCAGTCGAGAAATGTCGTGGTAATCAGGGTTTGGGCTCCCGATGGAAGAGCCTGAAGAAGACGGTTGCGGCGCGCTGTGTCGAGTTCACCAAAAATGTCGTCCAAGAGCAGCACCGGAGCCTTCGAGTGCAAGGCTTCAATGTGTCGCGCCTGGGCGATTTTGAGGGCAAGTGCGATGGTGCGCTGCTGTCCCTCCGAGGCAAAGGATGAGGCTTTGAGCGCATTGAGTTCGATATGGATGTCATCCCTGTGCGGTCCGCAAACCGTTTGGCGCAGACGCTCCTCTTCAGGTCGTGAAGCCGCCAGAGCCTCGGAAAACGGTGACTGGCAACCGGGTCGGTATTCGATTTTCAAGTGGTCCGATGAGGAGCTGATTTCCCTGCACGCCGAGGCTGCGTGGGGCTCCAGCGCGGTCGTGAGGTCGGCTCGGGCCGCCAGCAGGATGTTTCCTGCATCAACAAGTGGCTGATCGAAGGCGGCAACCTCCCGTCGGGCGCGACCTTCCTTCAAAAGGGAATTCCGCGAACGCAAGGCGCGTTCGTAGTCGCGCAGGGCCTTCCGGTATCCCGGGACGGACTGTGTTCCCAGAAAATCCAGATACCTTCGTCTCAGCGAACCGGAGCCTTTCACCAGATCGAGATCTGCATTCGAAAACCAAGTGATGCGTGCCGTGGAAAGATAGTCTGAGGATTTTTGCTGAAGCTTTGAGTCGAGGAAAAGAGCGCGTCCCTCGGCCGTGTGCCTGTATTGCAGACGCGTGTCGCCGAAGCGCCCCTCGATCGAAAAACCTTCTTCGCCGCTTTTGATGAGTTCCGTCGTCGTCGTTGTGCGGGGGGATTGGAGGCGGAGAAGGACGCACACGGCTTCCAGGATCGAAGTTTTGCCCTGGGCATTTTGACCGACGATGCATGTGCGGTGCGGGGCTGGAAAAAAATCCAGATTCTCGAAGCAGCGAAAATGGTGGAGCCGGACTTCGCTGATCACGCAAACTTCTCCATGCGGTCGCCCTCGCGCGCCCGTGCGGCTTCGAGCGCCCAGTCTGGAAAATCCGGCGAGAGTGTGGCTGTGAAATGAACACGCTTTCCAGTGAGGGGATGCTTGAATGCCAATTTCCAAGCGTGCAGATAATGCCGCTCCGCACTGCCCCTGCGGCCGTATTGAGGATCGCCCGCCACGGGATGCCCGAGGTGTTTCAAGTGAACGCGGATTTGATGCGTCCTGCCTGTTCGCGGGCGGCATTCGATGAGTGATTTTCCATTGCTGTTGGCAAGCACTCGATAGTGGGTGAGGGCATCCCTCCCGCGATCGACGACTGCCATTTTCTGGCGGTGAACGGGATGCCGGCCGATCGCCGCGTCGATCTTGCCGTGGGGCATGCGTGGAACCCCGTCCGCAAGGGCCAGATAGGATTTTTCAACCTCGCGGGATGCGAATTGCGCCGACAGCGAATTGTGCGCGGCCTCGGTTTTAGCCACCACAATGCAGCCTGATGTTTCCTTGTCCAAACGGTGGACGATGCCAGGACGGCCCTCGCCGCCCACGATTTCCAATCCGCCGCAATGGTGGAGCAGTCCATTTGCCAGTGTGCCCTCGCGGTTTCCAGCCCCCGGATGCACCACCAACCCCGCAGGCTTGTTCAGCACAAGCAGCGTCTCGTCCTCAAAAATGATATCGATCGGAATATCCTGTGCAGCCAGAGGGGAGGGGACTGTCTCCTGCGGAATTTCAAAAACAACCTCATCACCCGCACGGAGCGGATACGATGGCTTGGCAGCAACCTTGTTCACATGCGCATGCCCATCTCGAATGAAGGCCTGGAGCCTTGCACGGGAGAAATCCGGGCACCCGGTTCCGAGAAATTTATCTAAACGCTGACCCGCCTGTTCCGGCGTAACGAGAAAGTGAAGTGGCATGCTTGGTGGCCTCAAAAAATGCAACGGAGGCTGCGCGAAGTCTGGCGGTGAGGACTCCTCAACGCAAGGAGATCGGCAAGGGTGGCTGAGTTTTTAAAATGGTCGAGGGTCGTTCCTCGCCATGATTTCCCGCAGCATTTGTTCGTATTGGTCCTGTTGAACCGCGTGTTGCAATTCCTCCTGCGCTCCGTTGAAAACAAACAAGGCGATGAGCATCAGCATGGGATTCCCGAAAAATCCCAGCACCGCAAATCCGCACGCCAGCACCTGCCCGGTTCTGGCCGCCACTCGAGTCGCTCCGAGATGGCTGAACTTCATCGCCAACAAGGACCGCAGCACGCGGCCGCCATCCATCGGAAAAGCCGGGATCATGTTGAAAATAACCAACCCGCAATTCACCACCAGCAGGTTGTGAAGCATGACGCGCAGAGTGTTGTCCGGCCCGGTGAGAATTCCTCCTGTCAGCATCAGAATTCCTGCCAGCGCCGTCGCAATCGCCACATTCACCGCCGGTCCCGCCACAGCAATGACAAGTTCCATCGAGGGTTTGTCAGGAATTCGCTCCATCCGGGCCACTCCGCCGATCGGTAGCAGCGTGATATCCGGCGTGCGGATGCCATAGCCTCTGCCAGCCAAGGCGTGCCCGAATTCATGCAGCAGCACGCAGAAAAACAGGGCCGCAATAAAAGAAACCTCGCCGACCGCTCCAGGCCATCCACCGTCCTGCCAGCCAGTGAAGCCAAAAAAGGCCGGAAGCAGCAGGAAAGTGACATGAATCCTGACATCGATGCCCGAAATGCGGGCGATGCGATACGACCATTTCATAAAAATTGATTTTCGGATTCGTGAATTCTCATAAACTCCAAAGTCCAGCGCTTCGGGCGCCATGCTTCACATTCACAATCCACCATTCTGAAAGAAAAGAAAATGTCCCTTTCCACTCCAAAAGTTCTCGTAGCCGATCCCGTTTCCCAAAGTGGAGTCTATGAACTCTCCACCGGCGGCGCTCTTGAGGTTGTTGTCAAAACCGGTCTTCCCGAGTCTGAGATTATCAAAATCATCCCGGAGTTCTCCGCTCTCGTTGTCCGCAGTCAGACCAAAGTGACCGCCGCTGTTCTGGAAGCCGCCACAAATCTCAAGGTCGTCGGCCGCGCCGGTGTGGGCGTGGACAATGTGGATGTGGATGCCGCAACGCGCCGTGGTGTCATCGTCATGAACACTCCCGGTGGAAATACCATCTCCACCGCCGAGCATGCCTTTTCCCTCCTTGTCAGCATCGCCCGCAACATCCCTCAAGCAGATGCCAGCATGAAGGCCGGCCGTTGGGACCGCAAAAAATACGAGGGCGTCGAACTCTACAACAAAACCCTCGGCATTCTCGGCATGGGGCGCATCGGCACCGAGCTTGCCCGCCGCGCCATGGCCTTCGGCATGCGCGTTCTGGCCTACGATCCCTACCTCTCCGTCAGCCGCGCCCGCAGCCTTCAGGTGGAGCTTGTCGAGGATATCGACTCCCTCCTCCCGCAAGCCGACTTCATCAGCATGCACATGCCGCTCACGGATGAAACCCGCCACATGCTCGACGCCCGCCGTCTGGCCCTTTGCAAAAAAGGCGTTCGCATCGTGAATTGCGCACGCGGTGGACTCGTCGCCGAAGACGCCCTGCATGATGCCCTCAAGTCCGGCCATGTCGGAGCGGCCGCACTCGATGTTTTCGAGGTCGAGCCGCCTCCAGCCGATTTCCCGCTGCGCGAGCTTCCCAATATCGTTTTTACTCCCCACCTCGGAGCCAGCACCGCCGAGGCGCAGGAAAATGTCGGCATCGAAATCGCACAGGCTATCCGCGCCGCATTGCTCGATGGGGAAATTCGAAACGCCGTCAATATGCCAAGCATCGACGCCAAGACAGCAGCCGTCGTGAAGCCCTACCTCACTCTCGGTGACAAAATGGGACGCTTCGTTGCCCAGCTCGCGCCCAAACGCAACGACCGCGTCGTCATCACCTATGGCGGCAAGGCTGTCGAAATGCCCACTGACGCGATCAGCCGCGCCATCCTCACCGGTTTCCTCAAACACGCCGGCGGCGAAGAAGTGAACAGCGTGAATGTCCGCAGCATGGCTGCCACCATCGGCCTCGATGTCCAAGAGGTTCGCTCCAGCGAGCAGACCGATTTCAACGAATGGCTCCATGTCGCCGTTTTCAGTGGTGACAGCAAAGTCTCGCTCGGCGGCACATTCTTCGGTGCCAAAAACGACCCGCGCATCGTGCGGGTGAACGGCAATCCCGTCGAAGTCACGCCTTCTGGTGTTGTTCTCATGCTCGAAAACCGCGACCGCCCCGGCATTGTCGGCCACATCGGCACGCTCCTCGGCACCGAGAAAATCAACATCGCCAGCATGAGCCTCTCCCGCACCGAACAGGGTGGACGCGCCCTCACGCTGTTGAACCTCGATAGCATGCCCGGAGCGGATGTCATGACCAAGCTCTCGTCGGACGCCGACATCTACAGCGCCCGGGTCATCGCTCTCTAAGCCCACATACGGGCGAGGCCGCCATGGAACAAACCGAGGCCATCCTCATCCGCAAGCAGGCTTGGAGCGATACGAGTCTCATCACCACATGGCTCACCAGCGGGCACGGCAAAATCACCGCCATGGCCCGCGCGGCGAGGCGGCCGGGAAGTCCGTTCGCTGGTCGATTGGATCTTTTTCACAAGGCCGAGATCGGCTACGCCATGCCGAAACGAGGCTCCCTCCACACGCTGAGTGAAGTGAAATTGCTTGAGGTTTTCGCCGCCACCTCCGCGTCCAATCTTTTTCTCTGCGGTTACTTCGCCGAACTTATCGACCTTGTCACGCAACCCGGCGAACCGTTTCCCGAGATTTATGATCTCTTCTCACGCGCGACCGCTCATCTCAGCCGATCCCCCGCATCGATGCGGGCGCTCGAGTTTTTTGAAAGCGAACTCTGCCGCATGCTTGGCATTCACGATGGCACGGCTTGTGCCAGGGCAGCGATTGAAACCTATTGCGGACGCATCCCTTCCTCGCGTATGGCTGCATTGCAATTGTTGAACCCTCGCACCACACCGTGAAACGAATTCTTCAGCAAACCCTCCGCCTCGGACTCATCGCCGCAATCTGCCTGCCGCTCACCGCTTGCCTCGGGCCGAATATCAAAGGCTACAAAACCAAGCCCTACACGATTCGCGGCATCCGCTACCACCCCATGCAACCCCGGGACGCCATCGGCCATCGAGAGACGGGCATAGCCTCCCATTACTCAGAGCATTTCCTCATCTTCCCCGGGAAGACAGCCACGGGTGAGAAACTCTGGCCGTGGACAAAAGTCGCCGCCCACAAAACCCTGCCCATCCCCTGCGTGATCCGGGTGACCAACCTGAAAAACGGCCGCACGACCAAAGTCCGCGTCAACGACCGCGGACCCTTCATCCGGGGCCGTATGCTGGATGTCACAAAGCCCGTCGCCGACGACCTCGGCTTCACCAAACAAGGCCTCACGAATGTAAAAATCGAAGTCCTCAGCGTCGGCGATGGACCCTATCGCATCCGCTAAAATTTCAACTCCAACCCAACCATGCCCACTCCAAAAATCGCCCAAAAATCCCCCGCACCCGTCACCGTTGTCGCAGGCAAGACCTACTACTGGTGCTCCTGCGGTGAGAGCAAATCCCAACCCTTCTGTGACGGATCTCACAAGGGCACCGACTTCGCCCCCGTTCCCTACACCCCGGAAAAAGACGGCACCGTCTATTTCTGCGCCTGCAAACAAAGCGGCAACGGCGTCCTCTGCGACGGTTCGCACAAATCCCTGCCCTGATTTTGCGGACGCCGCTTCTCTCCGACCCGGAGGTTTACGAGCCAGAGGGCGCCTGAAAAAGGGCTCATGCGAGGACGATGGCCCTCTCCAAATCACGATGGCGGGCTCTGTAGCGGCGTCTCTATGAGCGCCGTGGGTGATGCAGAGACGCCGCTTCGCGGCTGAAGTTAGGAATCCCAACGGTTCGAGAGCACACGAAACTCATCCTCTGCCTTCCTGAAAGTTTCCTTCCACGCGCAGGGTCTGCGGGCGTGTGGGCAGGCCTTGTTCGTAGTGTCGCAGTTGGGCGGCGAGGAGGTTCACGGCGGCTTGGCCGATGGCTGCCGCTGGATAGACCATTCCGGTAAGGTTTGCCAAATCGTTTGAGGGCTCGGGAGGCAGGTCGAGAACGAAGACATCCGGCGCTTTGGGTTTTGAAGGCAGGCCGTCGATCCATTTCAGGGCTTTTCCAAATGGGCACAGGATGATGTCCGGGCTGAAATTTTTGCACCAGCTTTGGAGGGCGATGATCGGATCACCTGTTCCCGCGCGGAAGACTGGGATTTTATCAGCCTCGGGCAGCCACCATTGGCGCTCGAGAAATGCTCCGAGCCATTGGGTGTTTCTGGTTCCCGGAATGGCCACGAGGCCGGGACGCGAATATCCACCCGCCAGCAAGCGCTCGAAGATGCGTTGGATGTCGGAGTAGTGGTTCTGCGCGGCGCGGTTCACTCCCTGGAGGTCCTGGTCATAGTCCGTCGCAGCCACGGCAAAGCGCTCCCAAGGCAGAGCGATAGGCTCCGAGCCTTCCGGGAAGGGGCCGATCACGACCCCTCTGACTCCACGGGCTTGTAGGACTTTGGAGATGGCGTTCCATTTGCCTCTCTTCAGATCGGCGTGAAAATATCCCGCCGTCAGCCCGAGAGTGTGGGCCTGCTCCTCAACCGCTCGATAAATTTCCGCGACGGGGCTCTTGCGAATCGATCTCTCCGGGTAGCCGCAGAGGAAGACGACATTGGGATGCTCGCTGATGATGTCTCCCTTGGCGCGCACCTTCCAAGCGGCGAGGAACGGGGTGCGGCGGTAGCCTTGTTGACGGAGTTGCGCCAACACCCTCTCTCGCGTTGCCTTGGCGACTTTGGGGTTCTGATGAATGACGCGCGAGACCGTCATGATCGAGACTCCGGCCGCTTGGGCCACGCTTTGCATGTTCACGCTCATGGGTGCGTCCTTGCGGTTTTTCCTTCGATGAGGAGCGGGACGAGAGTTTGAATGATATCCGGCTGTGAGGGGAGTCCGCGCTCTCCATGGTAGATCAGTGCGGCCAATAAATCGACCGCGCTGCGCCCGAGATCGGTGCTGGGCTGCGGAATGCCGGTCAAGTCGCGCTGCGCTGGGTTTCCATGCCGGATTCCCAGAAATAAAAATCCGACATCCTCGGGGA
>JBJTGE010000065.1:0-4026 GCA_046093785.1 Spartobacteria bacterium | reverse complement strand
TTCCATGTTCTCAACAGCGCTGGTGTCCTGACCCGTCCTGAGCACCGGCACGACCTCGTGAGGCCGGGGCTCATCCTTTACGGCGTTTAGCCGTTGCCGGCGTTTTCGAGCCAGATCGAGCCTGTGCTTTCCTGGAAGTCGCGCGTGGTGCTGCTTCGTGATTTGCCTGCCGGTGCCAGTGTCAGCTATGGGCGTTCTTTTATTGCCGATAAACCCATTCGCACCGCGCTCGTGGCAGTGGGATATGCTGATGGCTTTCCGAGGCAGGTGTCGGGCCGGGGTGCGAGCGTTCTCGTGCGTGGCACCCGCTGCGCTGTGCTGGGGCGGGTGACCATGGATCAGATTGTGGTCGATGTTTCCCAACGACCCGAAGTCGAGCTTGGCGATGAGGTCACGCTCATTGGCAATGACGGGGACGAAAAAATCGATGTCACCGAACTGGCAGGTCAGGCGGGAACGATTTCATGGGAAATCCTCGCGGGCATCGGCCGTCGCGTGGAGCATTTCCACAGTTGATGCGGCGCCGTTTGGTTTCTCCTGAAAAAATCAGCTGAAAAAGCGGATCGTCAGCGGGAAATGGTAGCTCACGCCATTGCTGGCCTTGATTGCCCCGTTGATAACAAAAGCCAGCCACGCGATGAATGTGCCCACCGGCAATGCCAGCGGCACAACAAGGCAGGAGCCCACCATGGCCACAACTCCGGAGAGAAAAAACCAAAGGCTCCACGAGATCTGAAAATTCAGCACGCTCCGGCCTGCGGCATCAAGGCCCGTCACTTCGTTTTTCTTCAAAAGCCAGATGATCAGCGGTCCAAGGATGTGGCCGAAACCGACGATGACCAGCCCCGCGAGCGCGCTCAAATGCAGGACTGTGATCCATTGACGGGCGGACGCGTCGTTGCCCTCGGGAGGCAACGGCGGCGGGCATGGTGGTTGTGAGTCTTCCATGTTGAAAATGTCGCGGCAACCGGGCTTGAAATCAAGCGCCCCCGCCTCGGCAATGATTTTCAAAAATGCGTTGGAATCACCCGCCCGCTTCCGCTATGGGTATGCCGTCATGAAAAAGCTCCCCGTTATTGTCATCTCGCCTCTGATGTCCCTTTTCTTCTGGCCGGGCACGGTTCACGCCCAGTCGCAGGCCGCCGCGCAGGAAAACGAAGCCGCCTACAACCTGCTCTCAAACGCCGACTACAAAGGTGCCGCCGCCGCCTATCAAGGCATCATCACCGGCTATCCCACGGATATTCTCGTCCAATCCGCCACCATCCAGCTCGGCGTTTGCCAATTCTATCTCGGCGAGTTCGACAAGGCACTCGCCAGTTTGGAAAAATCCAAGACCGGTCCCGCGCTGACTCCCGACCAGTTGCAGATGATTGACAATCTGCGCGCGCAGATTCTCGCCGCCAAGGCCATGGCGCTTCCGCCCACGGATGCAAGCCGCAAGGGCATCTTCGAGCAGGCGATCAAGAGCTACAACGAGTTCGTCACAAAGTATCCGCAATCCCCCGATCTCGAGGCGGTCGTTTATGGCCGTGCCCTCTGCGAATACCAGATTTCCGACTACGACAAGGCCGCCGCCAGCCTGCGCGAAAACATGCAGAAGTTCGCCGCAAGCCCGACCATTGAAGGCAGCAGAAACCTCCTTGCCATCACCCTCGCCACCCAAGGCGGCGACCAACTCACAAGAGATGGCGGCGACAAGGACAAGGGCCTCGACCTCCTCAAGCAGGCCGAAGACCTCCTGCGCAGCATCATCACCAGCAAAAAAGACCTCGCGCTTGTGAACGACGCGAATTTCCAGCTCGGCGAGATTCTCTTCATGCGCGCCGCATTCAGCCCCGAGGCCGACCGCAAGGGCCTCTACGAGCAAGCTGCCGCCGCTTACATGGCCGTTCTTCCGAAGGAGGACATCGTCGCCATGCAGCAGGAAAAAGTGAAATCCTACGGACCTCAAAAAATCGCCGCCCTCCGCGCAAAAAATCTTCCTCTCAAAAACAAGCTCGACAAGGAAAACGAACGCGAACTCAAAAAGCTCGCCGAGATCAGCGCCAAGCCCGACCAGACAGCGCAAGCCCTTCTCAAGCTCGGCGAAATCTTTTTCAATGCCGGAAAATACAACGAGTCCCGAGTCGTCATCACCCACATCTCGCCATTTCTGACCACCGACGACGACAAGATGCGCGCCCTCTATTACAAAACGATGGGCTACATCGTTCAAAATGCCGCCGATCCCGCGTTAAAAGGCTACGAGCAGTTCCAAGCCACCTACAAAGGCAAGCCCATCGCGGAAAACCTGCCTTTCATGATTGGCAACATGATCCTCGCCCAAGGCGACAGCGCCGGGTCGATCCGCTACTTCGACGAGTCGATCCAGTCCTACCCCAAAGGCCGCCTCTCCGGACTTTCCGTTGCCCAGAAAGCTCAGGCACAGCTCGGCCTCAAGCAATACGATGAGGCACTGAAAACATTCCAAAACAGTCTGCAGGGGAATCCCAGCCCGGATGTCGGAGTGGTCGCTCAGTTCGGCATCGCCAATATCTACCGCGATACTTCGAAGTGGGACGATGCCATCAAGGCCTTCAAAGCCACCGTGGAGAAATATCCCGGCACTCCACAGGCCCTCGAGTCCTCCTACTGGATCGCCGCCTGCACGCAGCAGAAGGGTGACAATGCCGGAGCCATTCCGCTTCTCGAGGCCTTCCTGCAAGCAAACCCCGATACGCCTCTCACGCCGCTAGCCACTTTTGTCCTTGGAAATTCCCAGATCGCCACGGGCCAGAACGACGCCGGTGTCGCCACGCTTGCCAAGGTCGCCGAGCAATTTCCCGACACGCCACCCGCGCCTTTCACCTACTTCTCGCGCGCACAGGTCTTCGCCGCAGCCCAGAATGTCGCCGAGGTGAACAAACTCATGCGCGAATTCATCGAGAAGTATCCGAAGGATGACAAAATTTACTTCGCCTACAACAGCATCGGCCAGAATGCCGCATCCGCCGGAAATGTGGACCTCGCCATGGCGACTTGGCGCGAATTCGTGGAGCGCTATCCCGACCATGACAAGGCCCCATCCGCACTGGTGACCGTTTCGGAACTCCAGCGCGCCACGGCAGAGCGCCTTGCCACGAACTACACCTCGCTCAACGAGGCCGACCGCGTGAAATGGAAGGAAGCCGTGGACGGTGCCATCGCCACCATCGAGGGCCTCATCGCAAAATATCCGCAGAGCGCCGACCTCTCGCCCGCGCTGCAGTCCCTCCTCACCAGCCAAAAAATGCTCATCCGCTCCAATCTCAAGGATGACGCCGCCGTGGAAGCCGCATTCCAGTCGCAGGCCGAGCAGGCCGCCGATCCCGGCGCCCGCAGCAAGATTCTCTTCGCGCTCTCGGGCTTCATTGCCGAAAAGGACAAGCCCCGCGCCCTGGCCAAGATGACCGAGGCCTACAACGCACAGGTCCTCTACGGTCCGAAGGATATCGATGTCTTCGGCCTCGCACTCGTGGATTCCGGCAAGCTCGACGAGGCCCAGGCCGTGTTTGAAAAACTCACCGCCGATTATCCCGCTCCCGCCGGCGTCGCGCCGAATGCCGCTCCTCCGCTCGTTCAGGAGGCCCAGGCCACATCCATCTTCGGCAAGGGCCGCGTCGCCCAAAAGCGCGGCCAAACTGCCGAGGCAGGCCAGTTCTTCCAACAACTCAAGAGCACCTACCCATGGTCGCCGAAAGTCCTCGAAGCCGACTACGGTATCGCCCAGTCGCTCCGCTCCCAGCGCAAGCCCGACGAGGCCATGGCCCTCCTCGGCGGCATCATCCGCGCTCAAAACGCGACCGCCGAACTCCGCGCCAATTCCTTCCTCCTCTACGGCCACATCATGAAGGACAAAATGAACGCCGAGGCCGATCCCAAGAAGAAAGCCGAGAACTGCGGCGCGGCCATCGACTTCTTCATGAAGATTCCTCAATTCTACGGAGGCGTCCCGCTCGCCGCCGCCGAAGGCCTCTGGGAGGGTGGACAACTCCTCGAGCTGCA
>JBJTGE010000064.1:0-7893 GCA_046093785.1 Spartobacteria bacterium | reverse complement strand
CTCCAAGGTTGTGGATTTTCGAGGGCACTTATGTAGGTCAGGTGTCTCGCCTGACATCGAACGACTTATGCTTGCAGGCGGGACGCCCGCACTACATTCCAGAAGTCTAACAGCGATCAGCTCTTGGTATGATTCCCTCTCCGCGAGTTGATTCCCCCCGCCTACTGCGCTCCCGGCAGCAATTTGGAATTGGCCGTTTCCGCGCGCACTTTAGCGACTTCCTCCGCAGAGACTTGGGGAGACTGCGGGCTCCATTTGGTGAGAATGTAATTCAAAACCTCTGCCGTTTGTTCATCGGTCAAATCGGCGCGCCAAGAAGGCATGATGCCTTTGTAGATTTTTCCATCGCGCTCGAGTGGACCACGCTGACCGAGCAGCAGCAGGCGAATCAAATCCTGCGAAGGCCCGGCCAATCTCGGCGAACCCTGAAAAGGCGGGCAATTTCCAGGAATTCCCCCGCCATCGACTTGGTGGCATGCCGTGCAACGCGTCAGGTAAATATCCCGACCGGTCAGCGGTGTCGTATCGACAGTGGAATCCGCCGCCGGACCGCAGCCTGGAAGAAGCGACGCGGAGAGAAGCGCGGCGCCGAAAAAAGAAATTTGTAAAGAAAAACGCTTATCCATCTCCTCTGTGAACTCTGTGACCTCCGTGGTCAATCCTTCCGCTGCGGCAAACCCAGCACACGCAACACATCACCCGCCATGGCTTCCGCATTCGCAAGTTGGTCCATTTTATAAACCAGGCGCAGGTTTCCCTTGGGATCGATCAAGTAGGTGCTGGTCGAGTGGTCGATCAAATAATCCTCCTCGCCCTGCGGGCCCTTGGGATCCTTCCGGTAGAAGGCGCCGTAAGCCCGTGCCGTATTGCCGATCGCCTCGGGCGTTCCCGTGAGACCGGTGAATTTTTCGTCGAACATCGGCATGTATTTTTTGAGGTCTGAAATGTCGTCCCGCTCATCCACGCTTACAAAAACAACACGCACGCGGTCTCTAGCCCCCTCCGGCAGGGCGCGGCGGGCGGCGGCGAGGTTTGCCAGCGAGGCCGGACAAATGTTCGGGCAGCAAGTGAACCCGAAATTCAGCAAAACCAAACTTCCCCGCTGGTCTTCCAATCGGAAGGCATTGCCATTCTGGTCGGTGAGTTCAAAGGGATAGGCGGCTCGCAGCGGCTCCAGGCTTTTTCCAAACCAACTCGCGGCGTCCTGGGACGGGGCCTCCATTCGGGCGATGACAAAAATTCCGCCACCCAACAGGACGGCGAGCGCCAGCGCGAGTCTCAGCGCGGCGCGGCGGTTTTTTTGACCGGAAACCTCAGACATTTCTCAGCAGCCGGATTTCCTCGGCCGCGTCCTGCGCGCGGAAGACGGATGTTCCCGCGACGAGCAAGTTGGCCCCGCTGCGAACGGCTTCCGCCGCTGTTTTGACATTGATGCCGCCATCGACCTCGATGTGAAAATCAAACGCCCCCGCCTCGCGCCAGGCCGCCGCTTCGGCGACCTTGTCCAGCATCGAGGTCAGGAAAGCTTGGCCACCAAAACCGGGCGTCACGGTCATGACCAGTAAAATATCAAACTGACCGAGAAACGGCTTCACCAGCTCCACTGGCGTCGGGGGGCTCACCGCCAGCCCGGCGAGCAGACCGGCATCGCGCACGGCGGCGAGGGTCTTTGAGACATCGTGGTCGGCCTCCACATGTGTGGTGATCGAACTCGCGAGAGGAAGAAAACGCGGGAGGTAGTGGTAGGGATTTTCGATCATCAGGTGCACATCGAGCGGCAGGCGCGTGTGGCGCGAAGCCGCTTCCACAAAAGCCGGGCCGAACGAAATGTTATCCACAAAATGGCCATCCATCACATCGCAGTGAATCCAGTCCGCGCCAGCCTGGGTGATGCGCTCCACCTCCGCGCCGAGGCGGCTGAAGTCGCAAGCTAAAAGGGATGGAGCAACGATGGTTTTGCGCGAAGCCATGGAAATGACATACCTTGCCGCCATGGAATTTGCCAGCGACGAATACTTCATGCGCGAAGCGCTGCGACAGGCCCGCCGTGCCTACGCGGCCGACGAGGTGCCATGCGGCGCGGTGATCGTGAGGGAAGGGGAAATCATCGCCCGTGCGTGGAACCAGGTCGAAATGCTCAAGGACGCCACCGCGCACGCCGAGATGCTCGCCATCACCCAAGCCGAGGCCGCGATGGAGGACTGGCGCCTCACCGATTGCGACCTCTATGTGACCAAGGAACCCTGCCCCATGTGCGCCGGGGCCATCGTCCACACACGACTCCGCCGCGTCATCTTCGGCTGTCCCGACCCCCGTGGCGGCGGCGCAGGCGGGTTGGTGAACATTCTCCAAATGCCCCAACTCAACCACCGCTGCGTCATCACCTCCGGCATTCTGGCCGATGAATGCGCCGCCCTGCTGCGCGATTTCTTCCGTGCGAGACGCGAGGAGGCGGGGGTTATGAAATTGACCACAGAGAACACGGAGAGCACGGAGTAAAAATCGACATGAAAAGCGCAACGGCGGTTCCTTTTGAAACTTTTCCTGCTTTGGATGTCCTCTCCTCGGTGCGGGCTGTTTTTTTGCAGCGTGTGCCGGGGATGGATGTCAAAACCGACCGCGAAACTGCATTGCAGCGTCTCGCAGGCATTCAACGCGAGGCCTTGAATGAAGCGGGATTCGCCCGGATGCCACTTGCAAAGGCTTCTCAAATCCACAGCGCCAATGTCGTGCGCATTTCCAGCACCGACACCTTCCCCGTCCCAGACTGCGATGCGCTTGTTACAACCGATCGCTCCCTCTGCCTGGGCATCTATGTGGCCGACTGCGCCGCCGTCTTTGTCGCCGACCGCCACGGCCGGGGGATCGGACTCGCCCACTCGGGGCGCAAGGGAACAGAACTCGGCATCGTTCCAAAAACCATCGCCGCCGTCTGCGCGGCCACCGGAGCCGATCCGCAAGACCTCATCGTGCAAATCTCCCCCTGCATCCGCCCGCCGCACTACGAAGTCGACTTCGCCGCTGAAATCCGCACCCAGACTGCCAAGGCAGGTGTCCGTGAAATCCACGACTGCACCAACTGCACCGGCTCGAATCTTGAAACATACTACTCCTACCGAAAGGAAGACCGCCAAACCGGCCGCCTCCTTGCGGCCATGGCGCTCGTTTGAAGCCTTGCGGGTTTTGGTTTTTATCTCCAAAACCCGCATTCAGGCTCAAAGTCCGCTCGGATAGGTCTCGTCAACTTCGGCAACCCCGTCGGCTTCCCAGGCGGGTGTGCGCTCGAGGGGTTCGACAGCGCGGGTTTCATCGAAATGAAAGACCGCGTCGAACTGCTTGGAGACATTTGCCGAGAAGTAATGGCTCTCGCGCTCGGTTTCCGGACGGTAGATGACTCCGATGGCGCGCTCCAACAGGGGATGCTGCAGCATTTCCGCCGCCTCCTTGTGTTTTGAGAAATCCAGCCAGAAGCGGGGAATTCCCGTTTCGTGGAAAAGTTTCTCGCAGCTGTGCGAAAGGGCGGGGCGCACGGATTTGCGTTCCGCCGGAGCGTCCCAGTCGGATGCCGCCGTGACAGTGCCGTTGTGGGTGGTGAAGCCGACCAGCACGGCCCCGGTGCCGAAATGCTCCCTCGCCAACTGGCCGATGTTGAACTCGCCGCGATGACCCATTTGCGTGGCGCGGGCATCGCCGATATGGGAGTTGTGGGCCCAGACGACAATTTTCGCGCGGCCGTGGAGGGCCTCGAGATGTGAAGAAATTGCGAGCAGGGTATTCATCATGTGCCGGTCGCGGAGGTTCCACGACTGCACATCGCCTCGCAGCATCGTGCGGTAGTAGTTTTCGGCATCGGCGACGACTGTGGCGTTCTGCTCGGCGCAGAAGAAGGCCTCGCCGGCGCGGTGTCCATCCAGCCCGAGCCAGGCGCCTTTTTTACGACGCAAATCCGCCAAGGCCGCGACGACCTCATCCTCGCAGCTTTTGGAGATGCCTGTTCCCGTGAAGAGTCCGTAGCGCTTGGGATCACCGCCGAAATGATCGAAGCACGCGTAGCGGTGGGAAAAAGTTCGCGCCACGGCGGGATCGGTTTCGCGCAGGTAGTCGAGGACGGCTTTCATCGATTCGTTGAGGCTGTAGAGGTCGAGGCCGTAGAATCCGACCTCCGCCTCTCCGGCGTCGATGTTCCGGTCCCGCAGCCAACCCGCAAAGTCGAGCACATCGCTGTTCCGCCACATCCACTGCGGAAACCGCTTGAACCCTCCGAGTGCATCGGCGGCTGCGGTGTCGCCATCCGAGCCGGTCACAAATTCATTCACCCTCCACGAGTCGGGCCAGTCGGCCTCGACCGCGACGGCATTGAAATCGAGTTCCTCAATGAGGCGTTTTGTGATGTCCGAGCGCGCCTCGTAGAATTCATGCGTGCCGTGAGTGGCCTCGCCGAGCAGGACGACTTTGGCTTTTTCGCACCGTTCGATGAGGGCGTCGAAATCGGACGGTTCACCGAACAGGGGCTCCGCGCTCCGGCGGATTGTTTCGATATCCGCTATCATGCGACCTCCGTGGGTTGAAGCTTCGCGCCCTTGCGGAGGAGTTCGTAAACGGTGTCATCGGAGACCTGCGTGAAGTCGTCATACCACTGCCCGACACCGAAGAAATCCTCCGGCATGACGAGGGCGACAAAATCCTCCACCAGCGCCTCCATTTCCCAGCGAACGGTCGGCGGCGCGACCGGTGTGGCCACGATGATACGGCCGACGCGCTGCTCGCGCAGGGCGCTTATGGCAACGCGCATCGTCGAACCTGTCGCGACTCCGTCATCGACAAGAATGATGGTTTTTCCCTTGAGAGGGGTCGGATGCCGGTTCCCCCGGTAAGTGGCCTCACGGCGCATCAACTCGAGCGCCTCGCGTTTCTCCACGGCCTCGAGCGAATCGGGCGGGATGCGGAGGCTCTCGATGACGCTGCGGTTCAAAACGCGCACGCCGCCGCTGGCGATCGCCCCCATGGCCAGCTCCTCGTGGCCGGGAACACCGAGCTTTCGCACGATCATGACATCCAGCGGAAGATTGAGCGCGCTGGCGATTTCATAGCCTATGGGAACACCTCCCCGGGGCAGTGCGAGGACGATGGTTTCGGGCCGGTTGGCATAGATCATGAGCTTTGCGGCCAGGATGCGGCCGGCCTCCTCGCGGTTTTGGAATCGGGCGCTCATACTTCGACGACCTCCCTGCGGATGGCTGAATGGGTTTCGGTGACGAGGTTTTTTTTGAACCAAGCGGCGGCAAGGCTTGCGACTTTTTCCAGCGCGCCCGGCTCTTCGAAAAGATGCGTCGCTCCCGGGATGATCGAGAGTTTTTTAAGGCATCGCAGGTGTTGGCTGGCCTCTTTGTTCAAACGCACCACGGCGTCGTCCCTCTCGCCCACGATCAAGAGCGTGGGTGCGGTGACATGGCGGAGATGCTCGTAGGCGAGATCCGGACGGCCGCCCCGGGAAACGACTGCGCTGATGCGCTCCCCGAGGATCGATGCGGCAGCGATGGCGGCGGCCGCGCCCGTGCTGGCACCGAAGAGGCCGATGGGTTGACCGTGCGCGGCGGGGTGGTCCTCCACCCATCTCACAGCGGTGATGAGACGGTTTGTGAGCATTTCGATGTCGAAGCGAAGCTGCCCGTCGGCGGCGTCCCTGCGTTCCTCCTGGCGTGTCAGGAGATCAAGGAGGACCGTGCCGATGCCGGATTCGTGGAGGATGGAGGCCACGAACTGGTTTCTCCGGCTGTGGCGGCTGCTGCCGCTTCCGTGGGCGAAGACCACGACCCCCGAGGCGTTCGGCGGCATGATCCATTCGGCTTCGAGGTGCATGGAATCGACAGGTATCTGGACAATTCCGGAGAAGGTGTCCACGAGCCTGCCGCGACTGTTTTTATGAGGCGTATTGAGCATGGTTTTGTTTTTGGAAAAGGAAACGGGTGTTTTCACGAGGCGAAGCCGAAGCGGTGTTTCACCTCGGCGTAGTCCATGTGCAGCGAACGGCTGAGTAACTCGGCCGCGACGCGCGTGGCGGCAACTTTCAGCATCCGCTCGAACTGATGGGGTTCGACGGCGACGCCATCGTGCATGATGGAGTGGATGCGCGATCCGCTGGTGAGAAGTTGAACGAGGAATGTTTCGGCCTCGACCGGATCATCCGTGTGGTGGGTTTCCACACGTTTGTTGTGTTCCGGAAAGACGGTGTAGTTGATGGCGAATTTGGCGAGCATTGGGTGAGTCATAGGTTCGGCGGCAATCAACCCGCTCGCGCTCCCTGCGCCAATAGGGACAACCCCCCATCGCGGGAGGCATGTCCACGGCCGAGCATGGCGGCGTGCTGCTTGAAGCCGCTCCACACATGAAAAAAACAAACTCAAAAACCACGAAGACACCCGCGCCGCGCATTCACATCGATCGCGAGGACCGGGCCCGCACGAACGCCGGAAAGACAGTGAACAGCAAAGTCCGCAGCGAAGGCCGCACCTTGGCTGCCAGAGAGCGCGACGCCGTCATAGCCCGCTCTTTCCACGCCGCAGAAGCCAAATCCGCAACCACCGAATAAACGCGGGAAAGCATCGGGAATTTCCTGAGGTCCATCCTGCCCGGCGGCTCCACTGGACCTCGTATTCACCCTATTACAACCCAGCCGCGTGACTGCTACCAAGACACTCCAATGAAGAAAATCACACTTTCCAAACGCCATTCCAACACCTCTTCCCGTGAAGCCAAGCGGCCCCTCACGGCAGCCAGACGCAGCGCCTCCACGAACCAACCAACCAAGCCGAAGTCGGCCGCCACAATCCGGCTTGCGATCGTGGACGACCACACCTTCGTCCGGGAGGCGCTGCGCTCACTGGTCGAACTCGACAAGGCGATCGATATCATCGGCGAGGCCGACAACGGCCGAAAAGCCATCGACCTCGCGGTTGAAAAACGGCCGGATGTTCTGGTCATGGATATCGGAATGCCTCGCCTGAACGGCCTCGCAGCCGCCCGCCAGATTCGCCAACTCGCACCGGATGTCCGGATCATCCTCCTCACCGCTTTCGGAACGGACCAATACATCCAACAGGTCATCGACGGCGACATCCACGGCTACCTTCTCAAGGATTCGCCCTCGAACCTCATCACCCACGCCATCCACGAGGTCGCAAAGGGCAACACCTTCCACAGCCCGGCCATCTCGCGCCGCATGCGGACGATTTATGATGAAATCCCCTCCGGCAACGGCCACAAACCAGCCGTGAAGCTCACCAGCCGAGAGGTCGAAGTCCTCCAACTGATCGCCGAGGGCGCGGCAAACAAACAGGTCGCCGGGGAGTTGAACATCAGCATCAAGACCGTCGAAAAACACCGCCAAAACCTCATGGACAAACTGCGCATCCACGACACCGCAAGCCTGACCCGCTACGCAATCTCCTCCGGCGTCATCGACAACATGGTCCAAACCACACTGCCTATCTGAACCATCCCGTTAATGCGAGACCGCACAAACTGGGGGTCAGTGTTAACCCTGACCCCTAGTTTATCCACCCCATGGAGAGGATTTTCGGGTTGCTGAATTTCTCGGGCCACGGAAGCACGGTGGGAATACCGGGATAGATGTCGAAGAAGTTGTCGGCCAGCGGATGTTCTCCATCGAGGTCGAGGCAGACGCGCCAGGCGAAGGTGTCGCTGGTGAAGACGGCCTTGTCGCCTTTGCGGGTGATACTCACCTTGGCCTTGGGCCATTTCATTTCGCGGAAGAGCGGCAGGATGAGGCAATCGCGCGCGATCTCGCCCTCATCATTTGAGAGCACGGCAAAGGCCACATGCGTCTTGATGCCAAGTTTGTCCCACTGAGCGGCGGGGAACTCGGCGATGACC
>JBJTGE010000063.1:0-7717 GCA_046093785.1 Spartobacteria bacterium | reverse complement strand
GGGCAAAGGGTGGGAGGTTCCAGTTCCGGCTTGGAAAATCCTGACCCGCCGCACGGGTTCCCGCCTTATCGACATCCGCCCGCCCCGCGATTAGCTTGCTGCCGTGTTCCATCGCCACCGAAACATCCAACTCACCCCGGTGAAGGCCCTCATCGGCCTGAATATCCTCGCCTTCGTCTTCATCGAAATCCTGCCCCAGCGCCAGCAGGCGCTGGCCGATCAACTCTTCGGCCTGAGCGGCTCCGGACTCGCGCAGGGCATGATTTGGCAGTTTATCACCTACCAATTCCTCCATGCGGGAATCCTCCACTTGGCCGTCAACATGATGGGCCTCTGGTTCACGGGAAACATCCTTGAGCGCGTGCTTGGAGCGCGGAGTTTGGTTTTCCTCTACCTCCTCTGCGGCATCGCAGGCGGCGTCTTGCAACTCATGATCAATCCCGGCCCGACACTCATTGGAGCCTCGGGAGCCGTTTGCGGGCTCGTCGCCGCCTTCTCCACGCTCTACCCGCGAATGCCCATCACGGCGCTGTTGTTTTTTGTCATCCCCGTCCGCATGCAAGCGATGTGGCTGGGAATCATCGTTGTCGGCATGTCTCTGTTTTTCCTGCTCACCGGGCTCTTCGGCGAGATCGGCAACGGGGCGCACATCGGCGGCGCGCTCGCAGGTTTCTGCTGGGTCAAATACCGCCAACGCCACTTCCGCGTCGTCCGCTCCTGACGCGGATGCGGGCTAATTCATCTCGGGAACCTGCGGAGTCGCTCCGGGAATGCTCATGCGAATATAGTCGGTCGAGCCGCCCAGAATCGTGCAGGTCAGCAAGCCGATCCTCTCCCGGCGGAAGAAAAAAACCGTGAAGAAGCGGTTCTCGACCATGCCGCTTCCGTGAAAAAAATCGAAGCGCGGGTAGTGCAAAATCCTCATGCCGGCGGGGGGTGATTGAATGCCGAGTCGGTTGCGCAAGGCCGAGGCAATGGCCTTTTCCAAAAGATCGTTGCTTTTGGGACGGCAGCGCGAGTTGAGGTCCGTGGTCTCGGCCACATCCAGAAACTGGCTCGCAATCTTGGAAAAAACAGGCTCCGACTGGACTGTGGCCAGCAGGTCTTTCAGGGCGGTGTCACAGGTGTTCATGTCGATCGTGTTTGAATGGCATCTGCGGAGCGTGTCCAAGAAAAATGCGGTTCGTTACAAAAATGTCACATTCACCGCTCAGGGCTTCGATGGTTCGCGCAGGAGTTCATTGAGGAATGCGGCATCGTCGGTGAGGGCATCAGGCGAGTCCCCGGCCACAAACTCAAGAAGGATGTCGGCATCCAAACCAAGGGCGCGGAGTTCCGAGACATAAGCAGTCCATCGATCCTTTCCCTCCCGCAAAGGCAGGCGGTGCGCGGGATTCGGCCACCAATGGAATCCATGCACATGCTGGAGCCTCGGTGCGAGGGTGCGCAGGCCGTGAAGGCATTCCTCCAGCGGACGGCCGTGCGGTGGTTGCCAGAGCGTTTTGATGAAGGGATGTGAGGTCGAGGCCAGAATGTCGCAGGTCGATTCGAGCGTGTCGGTGAGCGTTCCGTTATGGAACTCGTAGCAAATCGTGATTCCTTTTTCAGCGGCCAGATCGGCGCAGCGCAGGGCGTCTTGGATGACCTCGTCGCGCCAGCCTGCATCGGTATCCGCCGACCCCCGGTTGCCTGCCCACACGCGAATGGCTGAGGTCTCGAGCGCGACGGCGGAGGCCAACACGGAGGAAAAATCGAGTCCATCAGCCGGGCTTGCCGCCAAGCGGTAGTAGGAGCCATACGCGGCGACATGAAGGCCGTGCTGGCGCGTCAGGCGACCGACTTGAGTAGCCGTGTCGATGTCGCCATGCGGCACATGCACATCGCCGCCCCATTCGATTGCCTGCAGTTGGTTTTTGCAGCACAGCTCGACGATCTGCAGCGGCGTGAGCTTGCGAAAGGTGATGGAAACAAGGCCGGGTCGCATAAGACGGGGTTAAGCCATGCGGGCGAGCATGTCCTCGGAGACGCTGTGGCGAAGCGGTTTTCCGGCCAGATAGAGTTCCAGCTCGTCATTCATCCAATATCCCATGCGGGCGATTTCCCCGCCGATGCTGCCGGCGATGTGCGGGGTGAGAACGACATTTTCCAGCGTGCGCAAAGGCGAATCCGGAAGCGGAGGCTCGGGGTGGGTCACATCCAGAATGGCTGTGATGTCCTGCCGCTCGGCAAGAACCTGGCAGAGGTCTGTTTCATCGATCACCGCGCCGCGCGAGGTGTTGATGAGGGTCGCCGCCTCCGGCATCGAACGCAGGAGCGGGGCGTTGATCATTTTTTCGGTCTCCGGCAGCCAGGGCGTGTGGATGCTCACGACATGGCTTTTTGCAAAAAGTTCCTCGAGGGAAACCAGTGTGACTCCCAGTTTGGCCGCAGCGGCAGGGCTGGAATAGGGGTCGTAAGCCACAATGTTGATTTCGTGTTTCGCCAGATGTCCCGCGACGAGGCGGCCGATTGCGCCGAGGGAAACGAGTCCGACCGTGGAGTGGAAGCCGCCGGCGACCGGAAAATGCTGGTGCCTGAACTTGCCCGCCTTGGCGAGGCGTTGGCTCGACCAGAATCCGGTGAGTCCGAGAAGAATTGTGGCGTGGGAATACTCGGCCACGGGAATCGCATTCGCCTGCCAGGCGCTTGAAATCAGGATTCCCCGCTTGTAGGACTCCGGCGTCGCAAAGCCTTTCACGGAACCGGCCGCATAGAAGACGGCTTTCAATCGTGGCGCAGCGGTGAGGAATTCCTCGTCGAGTTTTGGCATTCCCCAAGTCGCAAAAATCACATCCGCTTCCGCAAGGGCTGCCGTGTGATTTTTCCACTCTATCCCGCTGGCGGTTTCAGGAAGAAGGCGAACCTTTTTGCCAATCTCCGCCCGCAAGGCTTCGGGATAGGCCTTCGGCAAGTAGTTTGGCATTCCAATCAGGAGAGCATTGAGGGAAGTCATCGTCCGGCTATTAGCAGATCGGTTTTTTCCTTCGAGAGGAAAAGCCTCGCTGGCCGGCAGGCGTTCGCAGGCTTGTTAGCCCTGCTGACAAGCCTTCAGACCGGCAGGAACATCAAAACGCGGCTTCCAGCCAGCAGCCATGAGCTTCGAGGGATCCGATGTCGAGTGGCGGATGTCGCCCGCCCGCACGGGCTCGAAGCGGATTTCGGATTTCGAACCGGTGAGGCGAAGGATTTCCTGAACGAGTTCGAGGATGGTAATGGATTTGCCGTAGCCCGCATTGAAGACGCCCGTGGCGTGCGGGGTTTCGGCCGCAAAGGCGAGCGCGCCGACGATGTCCTTTACGAAAATAAAATCCCTCGTCTGTCCACCGTCGCCATAGACCGTGATTGGCTCCCCGCTGAGCGCGCGGTGGAGGAAGATTGGCACGGCGGCGGCGTAAGCGCTGCGCGGATCCTGACGCGGACCAAAGACATTGAAGAAACGGATGCACGCTGTTTCCAGCCAGCCTTCGCGGGCATAGAGACTGCAGTAGTATTCGCCGTCGAGCTTGGTGATGGCATAGGGACTCCGTGGATCGGGCGTCATGCTTTCCACCTTGGGCTGGATGGGGTTTTCGCCATACACGGCGGCGGAGCTGGCGAAGCAGAGCTTTTTCACGCCGTGCTTGCGGCCCGCCTCGAGCACATTCAGCAGCCCGCGCACATTGAGTTCCACGGTTTCGTCTGGTCGTTGCATGGATTCCGGCACGCTGATGAGTGCGGCCAGATGGAAGATGTAGTCGACGCCCTGCATGACTTCGTCGAGGAGCGGCTTGTCCATGATGGATCCCTCCACGAACCGGCACTTCAGGCCGTCGAGGTTCTTGCGATGTCCGCTGCGAAGGTTGTCCAGAACGACCACCTCCGCGATGTCCTGGTAATGCTCCACGACATGACTGCCGATGAAGCCGCTTCCGCCGGTGATGAGAATTTTCATTTCGAGGCCTTTCTTACGAAGTCGTTCATGGCTTCCTCTTGATCTTCGATGCTCTTCACGAGGGCAAGCTGGGTGCGAAGGCGGTCGAGGTTGTGCGTGGGATGCTTGATTTTGAAATACACATCGCCCTCGAGGTAGTCGGTGAGGAAGCGAATGCCGATCTCGAGCGTGATGAGCTTGCCCGAGAAGGCGAGGTGGGCGGTTTCGGCTTCGTTCAGGAACGAGCGCGCGGAGGAAAGATAGCCGCTGACGAGTGCTTCGAACATGGGCATCTGCATGCGAACCTTGGAGACATCTGGCTCGTCCTCCAGCGCGGGACTGGTGGCGGTGCGAACCATGTCGCCGAAGTCATAGAGCGCGAGGCCGGGCATGACCGTATCGAGATCGACCACGCACACCCCGGTCTCCGTGGCATCGTCGATCATCACATTGTTGAGCTTCGTGTCGTTGTGTGTGACGCGCTCGGGAATTTCCCCCTTGGCACAGAGGTCGAGCAGGCGGTCCACGATGTCCTCGCGCCGTTGGATGAAATCCCACTCGGCTTTGACCCCGGAGAGACGCCCTTTGGCATCCGCCGCGACAGCTTGTTTCAAGCGCTCCAGACGCGAGCGGGTGTTGTGGAAATTCGGAATGGTCTCGTGGAGTCGTCCCGCTGGAAGTGCCGCCACGAGGCCTTGGAATCCTCCAAAAGCCCTCGCCGCCTCGTAGGCCTGGCGCACGTTTTTGATGATGTCATACGAGCGCGCCCCTTCGATGAACAAATATCCCCGCCAGTATTTGCCCTCCCCGTCGCGGTAGTAAGGAAGTCCCTCCTTGCTCAAAAGCACTGTCAATGCGCGGCGCGAGGCATCCGGCACTCCGGCGATCTCAAGCTGCCTGTGGGCCTCCTCGGTGACGCGCTGGATGTTTTCCATCAACGCCACGGGGTTGGTGAAAATGCGTTCGTTGATTCGCTGGAAAATGTAACGCACACGCGTTCCAGCCTGACTGAAAGCGGCGGCGAAGGTGTCGTTGATATGCCCGCCTCCATAGCACGTGCTCTCCAGGAAGGATCCTTGGATTCGGAATCCTTTGATGATCTCGGCTACGGGGTTTGATGTTGTCATGGGAAATTTCTTCTAAAAACAGGGTCGGAAAACCTGCAACCGCGCAGGCCTGATCTGTCTTCTAAATGGGCGGTGTTTATTCGCAAAGATAATTCTTATTGCAAATAGACTCGCTTTTTCTATGATGCCGTCATGCCTCGAAAGCCCACACTCCTTGCAAGAAAGGCGAGGGAGCGTCTTGCCGAAATAGCCGCCTCGACCGAGGCCAGCCGGTGCCTTCCGACCTTGGCTGTGTTGTCCGGCGAGTTGAAACTTCACGCTTCCACCATTTTTCGAATCCTGCAGGACCTGGCGGTGGAGGGCGTGGTTTGGCAAAGCCCGAGCGGAAGGTTCTTCCCTGCCGCCGCCCGCGTGGAACAGGTAAGGGGAAAGCCGCTTTGCTTTATCGGTCGCGAGATGTGCCACTGGAGCCGCCTCTATCAAGAAATCCTCTCAGGCATGTCCGAGGCCAGTTCGGCGAATGCGGGCAGCCTTGTGCTGTGTTCGGCTCCCTCGCTGCTCAAACAGGCGGATTCGCTGCAACCGCCCCGATTCGCATCCCTCGACATCCAGCGGCGCGAGTTGGCTTCCATCCTTAAAAACGCCCCTCGAGGTTGCTGTGGTTTTCTTTTCGACCACCTGTGGGCTCCGGAGGTGATCGAGACTTCCTCCTGCCCGGATGGAATGCGTTTGCAATTGCTGCGAAGCGCTTCGGTAGGCATCGACCAGAAACACGGGGCTCGGCTTGTGCGGGGCATGATCGACCGCAGCGCGTTTGCCGGAGTCGTTCTGGTGGTGCCCTTCAGGGGTGATGCCGTGATCGAGGAATCGATGGCATTTCTCGAGGAGGAATTGGAGGGGCGAATCGTGAAGCGGATGGATTATGCAGCGGCTGCGAGGCAGGTTGCATCGCTTTGCGCGAAGAGCTTCGCATTTCTTTGTCCCGAGGACCATGTGTCCCGCGCCTTGGCCGAAAAAATCGCTCCCCTCCACAAGCCCGGCGAGGTATTTCCGCTCATCGCCACGCAAGGCACCGGCATCCTCTCGGCGCCTGTCAGTCGCTTGAGATATGATTTCCGGCGTCTCGGCCGAAGTGCGGCAGCGGCTCTTCTGAATGGAACCCGCCCGCCCTTGCTCAAGCCCGCCCTTGTCAGTGCCGTGTCTTCTTAAAAACTTTCTTCATGACCACCACAGAAAACCTTCCGTCCATTCCGCTCGCATGGCTTGAACCCGCCGCGCCGCCGCTCGAGATCGACTTCGGCTGCCATCGCGGCGCATTTCTCATCGGCATGGCGGCGTTGCATCCCGGATCGAATTTTCTCGGCATCGAAAAACAGTCCGACCGCGTGAACAAATGCAATGTCCGTGCCGCGCGCCTGGGATTGTCGAATGCCGCCGCCATTCAAGGCTTGGGCGTCGAGGCGCTACAGACCTTGCCGCCAGCAAGCGTGTCGATTTATCATCTGTATTTTCCGGATCCCTGGCCGAAGCGCCGTCACTCGAGCCGTCGTGTGTTTCAAAAAAACTTCCTCGCCGAAATTCGCCGCGTCTTGCGTCCACAAGGCGTTCTCCGCCTCATGACAGACGACGCGCCCTACTTCGGCGAAATGCGCGAACTCACCCGCGATGGCTGGTTGGAAATCCCATGGGACGATGGACGCGAAACCGTGTTGACCGCGTTTGAAAAAACATTCCGCAATCGTGGTCAAATCCCGCATCAGGCCGCATTGAAGCCGGTCTGAGTGCGTTTTGCCATCTACTCCGCCGAAACCCCAAGCCTGCCCTGCGCATCGGTCTTGAGTGAGTTCATCACGATGTAAAGCAAGCCCTCCAGCATTTCCGGCGTGGTGCGGTAAATGTCAGTTGATCCCGCAGGCGGCTCCCAATTGGAAGCAGGTAGGGTGGGGGAGAACATCAATTCCCTCACATCCACAACCATCGAAAAATCGCGTCTCTTGACCTCAAGGCGCTTGATTTCATGTCCGGCTGCAACCCAGACGCGGGCTTGGAAATCCTCCGCTCCTGTGGCCTTCGCCAACTCCGGCATCAGCCCCGCCGTAAGAACCCTGCAGCTCTCGCTGTTGAGTTCCTCGACTTCCGCCACATCCGGTCGGCTCACGGAAAAAAGCGCCGGCAGGAAAATGGCCTGTTGGGGAGTGATCGGCAGCGGAACGGGAGTTTTCAATTTCGGGCCCTTTCTCGGCACGACTTGGAATTGCGAGAGGAGGTGTTCGACCTTCGACCCTGGAGTGGCCCACACTTCATCGCCGTTGCGGCAGACCGTAAAAGTCTCTCCCATTACTGGCGCGGAGACTTTCACCTTGTCCGGAAATTGCACCTCCGCCTGCAGTGAGGCGCCTTTCATTTCCTGCGGAAGCCGCCCGCCGACATCCATAACGGACACATAAAGACACCCGACGGCGTGGAAATGCAAAACGATTCTTTTGCCAGAGCGGGAGGGCGGGGATTATAGAAAACCATGCGACTGATTTTTCCTTTGCTGACCTTGGTGTTTCTCCTTGCCCCGCGCGCCGGTGCGCAGCAGGCGCCTCCACGCGAAAACTCATACGATGTGATTGCAAAAATCTTTCAACCGCTCTTGGGCGTGCTTCTGATCGAATCGAACGGAGCGAACCGCGCGGCGTCGATCCGGCTTGAAGTG
>JBJTGE010000062.1:0-3295 GCA_046093785.1 Spartobacteria bacterium | reverse complement strand
CTTTGCCATCCACGGGCTGTTCACGCTGGTGGCAAAATCCTCGCGCGGCAGGAACCACCAGGTCAGCGACCCGCGCGGCTCGTTGAGTTGAGGCGCCGGAATCGCAACACGGGTCTCCAGCGACTCTGTGCGCCAGCCTTTCCGACCATGATGGGAAACCGGCGTCACCGGATTGTCGTTCAAGTCCCGCACGGCGGCGGAATCGTTCCAAAAGCTCTGAGTGGGCATGGGTGTATTCATAAAGGGATAAACCCTTGCCTTGGTGAAAGGCTTCGTCGAGGGTTTGTTTTCTTAATCAGTTAAGCTATGAAGCGCCGGATTACTCTCAAGGACATTGCCAGCAAGGCGGGGGTCACCGTCGCTTGCGTCTCGCTGGCGCTACGGGATTCGCCACAGGTTGCTGCGGCGACCAAGGCGCGGATCCGCGACTTGGCTGAGAAACTTGGTTATCGTCCCGACCCCGCGCTCGCCGCACTGGCTGCCTATCGCTCGCGTGTCCAACCCGAACATTTTCGTTCCGTGATGGCCTGCGTCGTCGATGGCGAAAGCCATGATTCCGTCAAAACCACCTGGCCGTCGATGTCAGCGCGTGCGCGCGAGCTTGGCTATGAAGCGCAGAAATTTGTGCTCTCGGATCCCGTGAACGAATGGCAATCCCTGTTGCGGGTCTTGCGCTCACGCGGCATTCGCGGGGTGATGCTAGCGCCGAGAAAACTCTATGATGAGGCATTCCCCGAGGCGGACTGCGATGCCTTCTGCTTTGTCACCATCGGCTACTCGGTGCGTCTCGATGGCATTCACCGCGTGAGCACCAATCAATACCTCGACATGCTGCGTCATGTCGGCGAATTGAAAAAACTCGGTTACCAACGACCTGGATTGTGGGTCCCCAAAAGCGCGGATGGCCGCGTGAACCACCAGTTCAGCGCCGGATATCTGGCCGCGTTTTTGCCAAACGAAGAACCACCCGCGCCGATCTTTCAAGATGACGCGCCATCGCAACGCGCGCTTCGTGCGTGGGTGCGCGGACACAAAATCGATGCGGTGATCGGCCTGCCCCAGCATCTATCGCTCCTTCGCGCCGCAGGATTTTCGATCCCTGAAAAAATCGGATTTTCCACCTTCAACTGGCACGGTGGAAAGGAAGTGAAGGGCATGACCGGCATGGACTATCGCCCGCAGCATCTCGCCGCAGGTGCCGTCGATGCGCTCCACGCCGCCATGCTTAACAACGACCACGGCCTACGGCAGGACGCACCGCTTACGCTCTTCAACGCGCGGATGGTCGTTGGAAAAACAACAAGATCCGGTCGCTAGAACGGTTTCGGTTTTAGCCTAACTTCCCTGTGGCGCGACTGGAGAGGCCGATAAACACGAGCGGAGCGATTTTTTTCGGGCTACGGCTGTGTTGGTTCGGCGGTTTTTAACCAGGCGGGCGGAGCGGCGAAGAGGTGTAGGAGTTTGAGTTTGGCGAGTTGGGCGTTGAGGTCGGCGGGGACTTTGGTGATTTGTTGGAGGATTTGGAGTCCCTTGTTTTTGAGGTGGAGGGTGCCGAGGCGGATGGTTTGGAGTTGGCGCAGGATGCGGGTGACTTCGCCAGTTTCTCCGCAAAGGCGCCATTGGCGGGCGAGGCGGGCGCTGATCCAGTAGGCGAGGAAGCAGATGCGCACATGGTTGATAACGTGTTCGGGTTTGCGATGGAAGACGGGGCGGACTTGGAGGTAGCTTTTGAGTTCGCAAAAGGCTTCTTCGACTTCGAGAAGGTTTTTGTAGTGGCCTTGGACTTGAGCGGCATCTACTTGGGCGATGGGGAGATTGGTGTGGAGGAGATACCAACCGTCGTGGGCGGCTTCGGCGGCGATGGTTTCCTCTTTGCGTTCCCATTGGAGGATGCCGGCTTCATCGACGCGGTAGGTGAAGTATTTGTGGGCTTTGAGTTGCTGGAGGGCGCGTCCGGCTTGGCTGGCGATTTTCTGTGCATCGGGCTTGGTGCGCGTGGCGGCGACGAGCTGGGTGAGGGCTGCTTCGGCTTTGGTGATGCGGAGTTGGCGGCGTTGTTGATCGCGGTCTTTGCGCCAGGGGCCTCCGCCGATGACATGGCGCTTGGCGTTGTGTTCGATGTCGATGAGGCGGTGGGTGTCGGTGAGTTCAAGTTGGGTTTCGCCGGGAAGGTCTTTGAGCAGGGCTTCGAGGGTGGAGTTGGAAAGGCGGGTGACGAATTCGAGGCCTTCGTCTTCGAGGGACTGGAGGTTGATTTTGCTGCTCATGCCGCCGTCAAAAACAAAGACGGCGTCTTGGATTTGAAAGCGGCGGCGAAGGATTTTTATCGTGCTTCGCAGCGTGGTGGAGTCGGCGCGGTTGCCTCGCAGGATGGAGATGTGGAGCGGGGTGCCGTGGGTGTCGGTAGCGACGGCTAGGATGATTTGAGGTCGGTCGGAGCGGTGGTCGCGGCTGTGTCCGTAGCGCGAGGTGTGTGGGACCGGAGCCTTCGAAATAGACACTGGTGAGATCGTAGAGGGCGAGGCTGACGGGGGTTTTGAATGTCTCGGTGGCGAGTTTTTTTTCCAAAGCGCACCAGTGACCGGTGAGGGAGTCCATGGCATCGTAGAGGTCGTCCTCATCGAAATCTTCGTCGGCTGGGAGGCTGCAGGCGGCAGCGAGAAGCGTGCCTTGCGCAGAGTCATGGAGAGCGAGTTTGGAGCAGGGGAAGAGGATGCGGGAGAAGACCATGGCTTTGAGGAGAGCGCGTTGGCGGGGTGTGCCGATATCTGCGAGGAGGATGTCGAGGTTCAGGGACTTCCAGGCATCGACGAGGACGGCGAGGCCACCGAAATCCAGGGCGGAGTCGAGTTCGATGGAATCGGCTTGGAGGGGGGCTTTGCCGGAGAGGTAGGAGGCGATGAGTTGACGGAGTTGGGAAGGAAGCTTGGAGATGTTGCAGATGGTGCGGGAGCGAGGGCCGTTGGGAGTGCGGAAGGATTCGCGGACGAGATGGGAGGTGTAAATTTTCCCGTTTTTGCGAGATTTGGTGGCTTGAACAAAAATGTGCTACAAAAATACCAAGCAAAAACATGATGTCAAGTATAAAAAAGTAAAAAATAGTATAAATTACTTGCTACATTGAAAGGTGGTTTTGTTGTTTTTGAACGAGTTGCAAAGATTTGCAGGGGAAGTTAGGTTAGTTGCATTGCGAGGTCTTCTCATGCCTCAACTGTTACCTTTTTGTTACCTTTGGGTCAAATAGGGAGTTTCTATCTGTAAAACCTACGTATTCGAACCCTGTATCGCGCACCAC
>JBJTGE010000061.1:0-3392 GCA_046093785.1 Spartobacteria bacterium | reverse complement strand
CCGCGAGTGGTGGACTGCCACTTCCAAGGCGATTCAAAAAGTGATCATCGAACGCATGATGAAAACCCTCGCGGTTCACTCCGAGGGCAATGTGCGCCGGGTTTATTACCTCTCCATGGAATTCCTCATGGGCCGTCTTTTCGTGAGCAACATGATCAATGCCGGTGTCCTGAAGGAGGTCTCGGAGGCCTTGGAAACACTTGGCCACCCGCTTGAGGAGACCCGCGACGAGGAATACGACATGGCGCTCGGAAACGGCGGTCTCGGACGCCTCGCAGCTTGTTTCCTGGATTCCCTCGCCACCCTCGACCTCCCGGCAGTGGGCTATGGCATCCACTACGAATACGGACTCTTCAAACAGGAATTCCGCAACGGCTACCAAGTGGAGTTGCCGGACGCATGGATTCAATACGGCTCGCCCTGGGAAATCATCCGACCCCAACACGCGCAGGAAATCCCGATTTATGGCGCTGTCGAGACCCACACGGACGCCCTCGGCCAGACAACCAGCGTGTGGAGCGGATTCCGCAAACTCATCGGCATTCCCTACGACAGTCCGATTCCCGGCTACGGCACCGAGACCGTGAATTTCCTCCGTCTGTGGGAATCCAAAGCTCCCGAAGAATTTGATTTCGAAGCCTTCAATCGCGGCGGCTACGAGCAGGCTGTGCAGCAAAAAAACATGGCCGAGACGGTGAGCAAGGTTCTTTACCCGAACGACCACACCGAGGCCGGCAAGGAACTGCGCCTCATCCAGCAATATTTCTTCGTCGCCTGCTCGCTGCGCGACATCATTCGCCGCTTCGAAAAAGACAACACCGACTGGGAGACCTTTCCGGACAAAGTTGCCATCCAGCTGAACGATACCCACCCGGCCATCGGCGTCGTGGAGCTCATGCGCTTGCTTATCGACGAGAAGGGGCTGCCTTGGCCGAAAGCCTGGGGCATCGTGCGCCGCACCTTTGCCTATACGAACCACACGCTCATGCCCGAGGCTCTGGAGAAATGGAGCGTCGCCCTCTTCCGCAAAGTCCTGCCACGCCACCTGCAGGTCATTTTCGACATCAATAAAAACTTCCTTGAGGAGGTCGAAGCCAAATGGCCGGGCGACACAGATAAAAAACGCAAACTCTCGCTCATCGAAGAGGGACACGACCAGATGGTGCGCATGGCCCACTTGAGCGTCGTGGGCAGCCACTCGGTGAATGGCGTGGCCGCGCTTCACACCCAGCTCCTCAAAGACCAGCTGTTCCCGGAATTCGACGCCCTCTATCCGAAGAAATTCCAAAACAAAACAAACGGCATCACTCCCCGCCGCTGGCTCGTGGCCTGCAACCCGCGCCTCTCGGACCTCATCACACGCCACATCGGACACGGCTGGGAACGCGACCTCGACAAGCTCCGCAAGCTGGAGCCACTGGCCGACGACGCCTCGTTCCGCGAGGAATTTATGGCAGTCAAGCACGCCAACAAGGTGCGGCTCGCCGGAAGAATCCTCGATGAATGCGGCGTGAAGGTCGACCCCACGGCGCTCTTCGATGTGCAAATCAAGCGCCTCCACGAATACAAGCGCCAACATTTGAATCTCCTGCACATCCTCGCGCTCTACCGCCGCCTGTTGCAGAACCCCGAACTCGACATCCCGCCGCGCGTTTTCATTTTCGCAGCCAAGGCCGCTCCGGGATACGACATGGCCAAGCGGATCATCAAGGCCATCAATGCCGTGGGTGCGAAAATCAACGCCGACACCCGCATCAAGGACAAACTCAAAGTCGCCTTCATGCCAAACTACCGCGTCTCGCTGGCCCAGCGCATCGTGCCGGCGGCCGACCTCTCGGAGCAGATTTCCACCGCAGGAAAAGAAGCCTCGGGCACAGGCAACATGAAACTCGCCCTTAACGGAGCACTCACCATCGGCACCCTCGATGGAGCGAATGTCGAAATCCTCGAGGAAGTCGGCGCGGATAACATCTTCATCTTCGGCAACACCGTCGAGCAGGTGCACGAACTCCTCGCCAAGGGCTACAACCCCGGCGACTACTCCCGCGCAAATCCCGCGCTCGCCGCCATCATCGACTGGCTCGGATCGGATTATTTCACAGGGAACGAAAGCCGCGACATCCTCACTCCGCTTCGCGACAACCTGATCTACCACGATCCCTACCTCTGCCTTGCGGACTTCGCCGCCTACAGCGACGCGCAGGAAAAAGTCTCCGCCACATTCCAAGACAAAGCACGCTGGGCGAAAATGGCCGTGCTCAACACCGCACGCGTCGGCAAGTTCTCCAGCGACCGCACCATCAGCGAATACGCGAAGGACATCTGGAAACTAAAGCCGGTGAAAGTGCATTGAGCCCCGCTTGGGCATGACACTCCCGCAACTCACAAAACGCGCCGAAGAGGGAAATCCCCTCACCTTCTCCGAGATACAAGCCACCTGCGACCTGCTCCTCGACGATGGGCAGTGCACCGAGGTGCGCGCGGATTTCCTGCAGGCTCTCCACAAACGCGGAGAGTCGGCGGAGGAAATCGCAGACTTCGTCGAAGTCCTGCTGGAACGCGCTGTGAAGCTGACATTCCCGGGTTCAGGCTGCATTGATGTCTGCGGCACCGGCGGAGACCGCGCGGGCTTTTTCAACATCTCGACCGCCTCCATGTTCGTGGTCGCCGGAGCCGGAGCCAAAGTCATCAAACACGGCAACCGCGGCATCACCTCGAAATCCGGCGGAGCAGATGTCCTCGAAGCCCTCGGCGTGAAGATCGACCTCCCGCCGCCTGCAATCGAGAAGGCCCTCGATGAGGCGGGTTGCTGCTTCCTTTTCGCCCCGGCCTGCCATCCCGCCTTCCGAGCAGTCGTCCCGGTCAGAAAACTTCTCGCCCAACGCGGCAGTGCCAGCATTTTTAACATCATCGGCCCTCTGCTAAATCCCGCCAGACCCGAGTTTCAGCTCGCAGGAGTCTTCAATCCCGATCTCATCAAAACCTACACCGGAGTTTTTCAAAAACTGCGCCGCACACGCGCCTGGGCCGCCCATGGAACAGGACCGAATGCCCTCCAAATCGACGAAGTCTCGCCCCTCGGCAAAACCCTGGTCATGGCCCTCGAAAACGGCTCTCTCAGCGAGTTTGAAATCCATCCGCAGGATGTCGGAATCACCTCCATGGCACCCGAATCCCTCCTCGGAGGCGACGCCGCCGAAAACGCAAAAATCCTCCTCTCGATTTTCGATGGCTCGGACTGCGGCCCACGCCGCCAAGCCGTCCAAATCAACGCCGCCGCCGCCCTCGTCGTATCCGGAACAGCCCCCGATCTCCAATCAGCATGGAACCTCGCCGAAGCCTCCCTCAACGAAGGCCGCGCCATGGCATCGCTCCAAGCCCTGCAAAAAGCC
>JBJTGE010000060.1:0-6613 GCA_046093785.1 Spartobacteria bacterium | reverse complement strand
CCCTTCTCAACGTTCCAAAGGTCACTGCCATTTCCTGGGAAAATGGAACCCGCAAACCCAGCGGGGCCGCCCTCCGATTGCTTGCCGTCGCAAAAAGCCACCCCGAAGCGCTGCAAACCGCTTGAGGAATCCCATCCAAATTAGAACGCAAATCTGGAGGAAAGTCTGCTCATCTCCGGAAAAAAGAGCCGAAAGGTTTAAAAAAATCTTTTGGACGAATATGGGTGTAGATGCGGGTGATTTCATTGCGTGCGCAAACTTGATGCGCGTTTGGGCATTTTTGCCAATGGTGAAGAAAACTCCTGCCAACCATGCATTGGCCTTGTTGCGAAGGAGACCGGCCCTTAGAAAGAAATTCCTATCGTGCCATCCGCCACCACCATTCTTGAAGCTCTACCGGTCATTTTTTCCCTGATTCTCATCGAAGGGTTGCTCTCGGTGGACAACGCCCTCGCCATCGCGGCTCTTGCTTCGAACCTTCCCGAGAAACAGCAACAACTCGCGCTGAAGCTTGGTATCATCGGGGGCTTATGCGTTTCGCGGGCTTGCCCTTCTATGTGTTTCGCTGATCATCGAGAACCCTTGGCTGAAAATCCTCGGATCAGCCTACCTCGTTTGGCTCATGGCATCGAATATCGTGGGCAAGGAGGAGTCGCCCGAGGTGGCGAAGGCGCACCACCACCGACCGGGTCTGGTGGCGACGATTTTGCAGATCGAGTTTATGGACTTCACGCTGAGCCTGGACAATGTGGTCGCCGCCGTCGCGCTGGACAAGCGGCTTTGGGTTATCTGCACGGGTGTGTTCATCGGAATCCTCGCGCTGCGTTTCTTGGCGGGCATGTGCATCGGGTTGATCAAAAAATTTCCAGTCCTTGAAAAGACCGCCTTTTTGCTGATCGGGTTCGTGGGCTGCATCCTTCTCACCGAAATGGCCCTCGAAAGCACGGGTGTGCATTTTCACATCAATTCCTACCAGAAGTTCGGCGGCATCCTTGTGATTCTGGCCCTCTCGCTCGGCTACGAAAAAAGCGCCGCTTTGCGAGCTGTGATCAACCCGGTTTTAATCATCGGAAAACCAATCCTCATCCTAATCGACAAAGTGGTGCTCCTGATTTTCTGGCCTCTTTGGAAAATCATCGCACTGCTGAAACCTCTCTCCCGAGAAAAGGCGACCTAGGGCGTAACTGCTGAACCCAATGTGGCCAAAAATAGGAATTTGAGAGAGGTGATCTTCGCAGATTTGTCCCGGGGAGCGCTCTCGCCCTCGGGCGCAGTCGAGTGCCAAAGCAACCGTGCCTTCATGCGCTACATGTCGGGAGAGTTCAGCAAATACTACACAGGCTTCGACTCTCGGAGTCGGCGGACTTGGAGGAGGGTGGCGAGGTTTAGAAGGAAGAGGGCGGCGAAGTAGATGCTGTGGCGTTTCCAATGGAGGGAACCGGTAATGGCTTCGTAGGTGCCGATGAAGTCGAGGGAGATGCCCCAGACCACGGGGGCGGCGCCGAGGCCGAGGCTGCTGATGACTGTGAAGAGGGCGAAGAAGTGATTGCGCCCCATCACCGGCATGGTGGCGAAGATGATCTTTGCATTGGCGACATTGAATCCTGCTCCGGCGACGCCGCAGACGAAGTTCAGGGCACAAATTATGGCCCATTTGCAGGGGATGACGCCCGCTGCCACAAAGAACCAACCGGCAATCGCTCCACCGAAGAGAATGAGTGCAAGGGTGAGGACGGGTTTGGCTCCGAACCGCTCGAGCATCCTTCCCAAAAACGGCAGGCTTGCCAGTGCCCCGATGAAGGAGACGCCACTCATGTAAAGAACGGCGGATACGCTGAAACCCGGAAATTCGTGCAGATACTCGACGGTAAAGACTCCCAAGCTTCCGACGACGATGACGAAAAGAAAATTGAAAACGAGGAGCGAAAAAAACGGCGGGTAAAGCAGGATTTCTTTCCAGGGAACAGGCTGGGAGGACTTTCTCATCTGCTCGCTGCCGCAAACATCGGGGATCCGTTTGATGAAAAAAAGCGCGGCTGTGCCGGTCAGCGCGCTGACCAAAAAGACGAGCGCGTATTCCCAGGAAGACACATCGCCGGACATGAGCAATGCCGAGCAAAGAAGCGCGATCAGGGATCCGCCGAAAATGAAAATCTGGTCGCGCGATAAAAAAACCGCCTTCTCCTCTTCAGGTATGAGCGCGGCTATCCATGGCATCCAGGCGGTGGATGCGATGCCTCGCAGAAAATTGAAAATAAAGAGCGAAGCGACCAGCAGGACAATCTTTGCCAATTCATCCAAAAAAAACAGCAGAGGCACGGCAGCTACGACAAAGATCAAAATGGTTCGAAGCCCCCACCCCATCAAGACGAAGCGTTTGTAGCCATAGATCGCAAGATATTTGGCGGCGGGCAACTGAAGCACAGTCATCAGCGGGGTGAATGCCGCGAGAATACCGATCACGGTCGAAGAGGCCCCGAGACTCTTGGCATAAAGAATCATGGGCGCTCCCAGGATGAGCTGGAAGGACACCGCGTTCAGCAGCGAAAACCAGTGGATGCTGAACACCCCGGGTGTGGTCTGTTTGTTCAATGTGCGAATGCCCGCGCCGCTTGGCGGATTTGAAACAACCTCCGTGCTCGACTACTTCGGAAGGGACGGTTGGGCATCCGTGGCTGAAGCCTGGGTTGGCAAAACATAGGGCGCGCCCGGCCGATAGATCGGTGCATCCGTCTTCGGTGGCTGGATGAGACTGCGCTGGATGTAGGTGGGGTTTGGCGCGGCCGTGAGATTGTAACTCCCCTTGCCGTCGGGCATCATGGGCGTTCCCCAGCGTGTGCGGCAGACGACTTCTTGGGCTTTGACGGGCGTTCCGTTGAGGGTGTGGTTCTTCATCTCAGGCAATTCAGGCGCTGTGAATGTGCTGATGATGGAACCGCCGGCGATGAGCAGAGGGATCATGGTGAGAACACGATAAGACCATTCTGCGGCGAAATGCAATGTCGTCGCTTGAGGCTCATGAAGTTTTCTTCGTGATCCGGAGGCATTTTTTTGAGTTTCTTAAAAAAATGAACGCCATCCTTGATTCAGGCTCGATCCCGTTTGCTCTTGCGTCCAGCACGGCGGAGGGTTGGTTGGATGCGGGTCTTCGTTTGGCTTCGTTGCTTGGCGGCGTCTGGTTGTTGTGGGCGGCGATTGCGGCGGCGGTGGGCGTTATGTTGGTGCCAAGGCCGACATCGGGCTTGCTTTCACGGCTTCTCGCAAAGGGGATGCATGTTTGTTTCCACTTCTGCGCTTCGCGGATGCGGAACTACGAGATGCTCGACAGGTTTCTTGCCGCGCAAGGGCCATCGACCGTTTTGTTTTATTTGGCGTTTTTTCTCGGCATCTTTGTGGCTGCCTTTGCGTTTATTTTCTATGGCATCACCGGCCTTGGTTTTTCCCAAGCCCTGTATCAGGCGGGTTCGGGAATGACGACGCTGGGCATCACAGAAACGCTCGGACCTTGGGGACTCGCGGTGGTTTTTGCAGCGGCTTTCATGGGCAGCACGGTGATCTCGGTTTTCATTGGTTACCTACTGACCCTCTATTCGGCCTACACGGCGAGGGAGACCACCATGAGCGAACTCGCACTGCTGTGCGGCGAACCGGCCTGGGGCCCCGAGTTCCTTGTTCGTCTCAAGCTCATCCAAGGTTCGGTGGACGCGACATCCGCTGAAAATCTGATCACCTGGATGTGCAGCCTTCGGGTGACGCATTACATTTATTCGATCCTGAATCATTTCCGCTCCCCCATTCCCAACAGGCACTGGGTGGTCACGCTTTTGAGTGTTCTGGATGCCGCTGCAATCCGCCTGGCAGCGACGCGCGCGGAGCCCGACTTGAAACTTGTGCGCTTGATTGCCGAGGGGGCGGACACACTCCACATGTTGCGGCTCAGCGAACTTGCCCGCACGAATTCCCGTGTGGACAGCCATGGCATGAGCACCTGGCGTATCGAGTCCGCAATCCTTCATCACCAGGTTGAATCGGAAAAAGCCGCGCAGGATCCGGGCATCACCCGCAGCGAGTGGGACTGGGCGATGGGATTCCTTACCGAGAACGGAATCACCTTGAAGGAGGATGCCGAGGTATCCTGGAAAATCTTTTGTCGACTGAGGTCGCACTACTACGAACCTGCCTACTTCCTTGCAGAAACCCTCTTTGCCGTGCACGCCCCGTGGTCAGGCCAGCGCGGCATGAAATCCGCAACAGGCTCCACAGTTTTGTGGCCGCAATTGGCCCAGCAGCGCCAGCGCACAATCCCGTTCCCGTGATGGGGAAATCAATCTTTTGAACGGGTCAGCACAAATTTTTCCTGATCCCTCGTGCTGAATGGCACGGCATCCGAGTAGAAGCCGGAGAGCGTATTCCCCTTCTTCTTGAGGACGGCGGAATAGTAGGCCCATCCGTTCTCGGACATGACCAGATAAACATCCCCGCCCTTCACATGGCCCTCCACCGAGTAGAGTCCGATGGTTCCCGTGACACGGCTGCCTTTTTGCTGGAAATTCGCCTCGCCCCAACCTTCGTCTTCAGGCGTCCAGTTTCCTGCGACGCGCATGTGGCCGGAGGGGGAATTGGCAGCGAGCCAGGCTTGGGCGGCGGCATTGTTTTTGGCCCAGCGCTCCTTGGTGTTGCAACCGACGAGACCGAGCGAGAGCACGAGTGAGGTGAGGCAGAGGAACTTCAACATGGGTTTTATATCCGCCCTGCTTCGCCCGAGGACAAGTGGAATGATGCAAATCCCAGCGATTTTTGACGGGCGGGTTGCGCCAACGCGATTCCTCGGGTTTAAATACGCGCCTTATTCATGATTGAACGCTACTCACTGCCCGGCATGCGGTCCGTCTGGACCGAGCAACGCAAACTGGAAATCTGGCTCGAAATCGAAACCCTCGCCTGCGAGGCCATGGCCGAGCTTGGCTCGATACCGAAGGAGGACGCCGCGACCATCCGCGCCAAGGGCGCGTTCGAGATCGAAGCCGTGCGCGAAATCGAGAAACGCACGAACCATGATGTCATCGCCTTCCTCGAGGATGTCGCCTCCCGCGTCGGTCCCGCCGCCCGTTGGATTCATCAAGGTCTAACCTCCTCCGACCTGCTCGACACCACACTTGCCGTGCAAATGCTGGAGTCCTGCGACATTTTGGAAAAAGACCTCCTCGCCCTGCGCGAGGCCGTGGCCGTCCGGGCGAAGGAGCACAAATTCACTCCCATGATCGGCCGCAGCCACGGCATCCATGCGGAACCGATCAGCTTCGGACTGAAAATGGCGCTCATGTATGACGAGTTCACCCGCAGCCTCGAGCGCCTGCGCGAAATGCGCGAGCGCATCCGCGTCGGAAAAATCAGCGGAGCTGTGGGAACCCACGCCCACCTTGATCCCGAGGTCGAGCGGATCGTTTGCGAGCGTCTGAATCTCAAGCCCGCCGCGCTTTCCACCCAGATCATCCAACGCGACCGCCATGCGGAATTCATGACCACGCTCGCGATCGTGGCCTCCAGCATCGACCGCTGGGCGACGGAATTCCGCCACCTGCAACGCACCGAGGTGCTCGAGGTGGAGGAGTATTTCAGCGAGGGACAAAAAGGCAGCAGCGCCATGCCCCACAAGCGCAACCCGATCACCGGCGAGCGCCTGAGCGGACTCGCCCGCGTCATTCGGGGAAACGCCATGGCCGCCTTGGAAAATGTCGCCCTTTGGCACGAGCGCGACATCAGCCACAGCTCGGTCGAGCGGATTATCCTGCCGGACAGCTGCACGCTTTTGGACTACATGCTTGTGACGCTCACCAAGCTGGTTTCCAAACTCATCGTCTATCCTGAAAACATGCGTCGCAACATGGAACTCACCGGCGGTCTCTACGCCAGCCAGTCCGCGCTCCTCATGCTCACCGAAAAAGGCATGGAGCGCAAAGACGCCTACGAGGCCGTTCAGCGCGCCGCGATGAAGACCTGGAAGGACAAGGGCGGACTCGCCAAAAACCTCGCCGAAGAACCCACCGTCTCCGCGCACCTTTCCGCCGCTGAAATCGAAAACGCCTGCTCGCCGGACCGCCACTTCCGCCATGTCGAAGCCAAGCTCAGGGCCGTTGGAATTGTTTGACCACGCCTCCACCCGCCCCACAGAGCGGGTTCAGGAGCTGCGGGCACAGATCGAGCGCCACAACCGCCTCTACTACGAGCATGCGGCGCCCGAGATTTCGGATCGCGAGTTCGACGCCATGCTGCGGGAACTTGCCGATCTCGAGCAGGCCCACCCGGAACTCGCCAGCGAGGACTCCCCCACCCGCCGGGTCGGCGGCAGGCCGCTGGAGGAATTTGCCTCGGCCACGCACCTCGTGCCCATGCAAAGCCTCGACAACACCTACTCGCCCGAGGAACTCCGCGAGTTTGTGACCCGCGTGCGAAAACTTGCCGAGGGCCGATCCATCCACTTCACCGTCGAGCCGAAAGTCGATGGCGTCGCCATTTCCCTGCTCTACGAGAACGGCCGCCTCATCCGCGCCGCCACGCGGGGCGATGGAGTCACGGGGGATGATGTCACACAAAATGTCCTCACCATTTCCAA
>JBJTGE010000059.1:0-4357 GCA_046093785.1 Spartobacteria bacterium | reverse complement strand
GGCTTCAGCAGCAGACCCAAACTTCTTGCCCATTCACAGAGGCCTTTCTTCTGCCAGGCGACCGTGGGCGTCCCAGATGCTTCTCCACTTGCTGATAAAACTCCTCGGATGTAATCGATGGCCGAGACGACAAGATTCTCTGAATCTGCTCTTTGGAGATCAGCGGAGTCACTGACGGGGTCTTTTGAGCCATTTCCTTCACTACTCACATCTGTAGCATCGTCTGAACTGCTCGCGCAAGGCGATGTTTATGTCAGGAGATTTTGAACGAAACAAAATGTCATCGCGCTTGAATCGCAATTTGAACGCTTTTGCCTGCTCTTTACACTATCGTCTGCATGAACATTACGGCTGAGTTTTTCCAACGCGATCCCGTGACTTGCGCGCGGGAGATGATCGGCTGCGAGCTGGTTTGGAATGGCTGCGGGGGCGTGATTGTCGAGACTGAAGCGTATTCGGTTCGCAACGACGAGGCGTGTCATACTTTCACGCGGCCTTCATCGAGGGAGTTTGTAACGCAAATGCCGCCTGGCGCGGCGTATGTGTATCTGAACTACGGGGTGCACTGGCTGCTGAACTTTCTGGTGAGGGGCGGCGACGAGGATGGTTTTGTTTTGATTCGGGCCTTGGAGCCGAGGCAGGGCATTGAGGACATGACCCGCTGCCGCAACGGAACCACGCTCAAAAATATCTGCTCTGGTCCAGGCAAACTCACCCGCGCGCTGGGAATTGATGGCGCTTTTCATGGGCGAAACGTGTTTTCCGATCCAAGTGCCTTATTGCGGCATCCGGGCACGGCGGCCCAAGTTCAAGCCTGCACGCGCGTTGGAATCACTCGCTCGGCGGATTATCCGTGGAGGTTTGTGGCTGCTGGCAGCCGGTTTCTCAGCGTGCCAGCGGATCGAAGTCTTTAAAGAACGCCGAAAAAATCAGGCAGAGAGGTGTTTTTGGACTTCTGCACTGATCGTGCGGCCATCGGCGCGGCCGGCGGCTTTCTCGTTCACGATTTTCATGACGGCGCCCATTTCCTTGCGGCTGGTGGCGCCGGTTTCGGCAATGGCGGCTTGGACGAGTGCGGTGATCTCCTCGGCTGAGAGAGGTTGGGGGAGGTAGGTTGCGAGAATTTCGATTTCCGCCTTTTCTGTGGCGGCCATTTCGGGGCGTCCGCCTTTTTCAAAAGCCTCGATCGAGTCCTGGCGCTTTTTGACTTCCTTGCGAACGATGGCGAGCGCATCGGCGTCGTCGAGCGTGCTGCCGGCTCCGCCTTTTTCGATGGCGGCGTTCATGAGGGCGGTTTTCAGCATGCGGAGCACGCCGAGTTTCGCGGACTCGCGCGCGAGCATGGCGGCTTTGATGTCTTGGTTGATTTGGTCTTGGAAATTCATGGGAAGTTTTAAGTTTTAAGTTTCGCAGGGCGGGCGCATATCGCGGGCCATGTGGGAGCGTGGCAGAAGGACATCAATCGCGGCGGAGTTGTTTTTGTTTGGTGTAGGAGTTTTGGATGATGTCGAAGATGCGTTGGGCGGGCAGCACTCGGGTGCTGAAGCAGTCGAGGTTGCCATCCGGTCCGATCACGGCAATGGCGAAGCCTGTTGGCATATCGTAGGCGGCGGCGGTGCCTGGACCGTCGGGCACGGTGAGGAACGGGATGTTTGAGCGGATGAGGTCTTGCTCACCTGAGAAGGCGGCGACGCAGAGGAGTTTCTCGGCGGCGAAGCGTTCGTAGATTTTCTGGAGTTGGCCGACTTGGGAGCGGAATGCGCCTTGGCGGGGCGAGTTGGCGATGACGAGAACCACGGGTTGCCCGCGCAGGTTTTTGAGCGGCTTGGCAGAGCCAGTCGAGTCCGTCCAAGCGAATGACGGAGCCTCGCGCACGACTTCGGCGGGAAGTGAGGCGGTGAGGAAAAATGCGGCGAGGAGGGCGGCGAAGACTTTCATATTTTCATCAATTCTGTCTCTTTTGCGGCGGTGTGTTTGTCGATGTCCGCAACGAAGCGGTCTGTGAGTTTTTGCACTTCGCCCTCGGTGTCCCGGAGTTCATCTTCGCTCATTTTGCCGTCCTTTTGAGTTTTCTTTGCGGCATCCATCGCATTGCGGCGGCTGGAGCGCACGCGCACACGGGATTCCTCGGCGATGCCTTTGACGGTCTTCGCGAGATCGCGGCGGCGCTCCTCGGAGAGTTCGGGAATCGGAAGGCGGATGAGCTTGCCATCCACCGCCGGATGAATGCCGATGCGGGATTCGTTGAGGGCGCGCTCGATGTCGCGGACTGTGGCGGCATCGAACGGCTGCACAACGAGCAGCCGGGGTTCCGGCGTGGTGATGAGGGCGAGTTGTTTGAGTTTCATCGTGGAGCCGTAGGCTTCGACATCGATGTTTTCCACGAGGGCGGGGGAGGCTTTGCCTGTGCGGATGGCGGCAAACTCGTGCGTCATGAAGGCCACGGCTTTTTCCATGCCCTCCTCGGCTTCAAAAAGGATTTCTTCGATACTCATGGGACTATTCGGATTTTTCGGAAACAAGGGTGCCCACTTCCTCGCCGGCGATCGCCAGGCGGATGTTGTCGGGCTTGTTCATATCAAAAACGATGATCGGCATTTTGTTGTCCATGCAGAGGCTGAACGCGGTCGAATCCATGACCTGCAGGCGGCGCGAGAGGGCGTCCGAGTAGGTGATGTGAGTGAAACGCTTGGCGTCCGGGTTTTTCACGGGATCCGAGTCGTAGATGCCATCGACCTTCGTGGCTTTCAAAATGACCTGCGCGCCGATCTCCGCCGCACGGAGGGCTGCGGTGGTATCGGTGGAGAAAAAAGGATTTCCCGTGCCCGCGACAAAGATCACGACACGGCCTAGTTCGAGGTGGCGTGTGGCGCGGCGGACGATGAACGGTTCGGCGAGGTTCTGCATTTCGATGGCCGTTTGGACCCGGACTTCGACGCCTTGGGCTTCGAGGGCGGCCATGAGAGCAAGGCCGTTGATGACGGTGGCCAACATGCCCATGTAGTCCGCCGTGGTGCGGTTCATCCCGCGGTGGCTGGCTGTGAGGCCGCGCCAGATGTTGCCACCGCCGATGACGATGGCCAGCTCGACGCCCAGTTTGCGGGCCTCGGCGACTTGAGAGGCGATTTTTTGGACGACTTCGGGGCTTATGCTGTCGCGGCTTCCTGGCTCGCGGAGAACCTCTCCGCTGAGTTTGAGCACGACCCGTTTGTAGCGGACATGGGATGTGTGGGACATGGGCGAGTGTCCATATAGAACCGCATCAGGGCTCCGGAGAAAAGGACAAATCAAAACGCGCCCCCGGCGCGAGCGGAAAACCCCGCAGGAATTCGGCGGCGGGCATCCGCTTGCGACCTTCGAGTTGCACGCTCAGAAGCCTCAGTGAACCTTCCGCACAGGCGATGAGGAGGGAGTCGGCATCCGCTTTCAAAACGCTCCCGGGAGTGCCATGGGCGGAGTCTTCAATGGCGGAATGGATTTTTAAAACATGACCCGAGATGCGGGCAAAGGCTCCGGGCCATGGCGACATGCCCCGCACCCGCAGAGCGAGCTCCGGTGCGGGCTGCGTCCAATCCACAAAGCCATCGGCCTTTTTCAATTTCGGTGCGTAGGTGGCGTTTTCGGGATTCTGCGGCTGGCGTGGCGCGTTGCCCGCCGCGAGCAAATCCAATGCGCGAAGAAGGCAGGGCGCGCCCAGTTCGGCCAGACGGTCGTGGAGTTCGCCCGTTGTCTCCTGCGGGCCTATTTTCAAAGCCTCCTCGAGCAGGACATCCCCCGTGTCGAGGCCCTCGTCCATATACATCACGGTCATTCCCGTGGTGGCATCCCCCGCGAGGATCGCCGCATGGATCGGCGACGCGCCACGATGGCGGGGCAGGAGCGAGGCGTGGAGATTCAGGCAGCCGAGCGGTGGCAAATCCAGAACGGACTTCGGTAAAATCTGACCATAGGCCACGACCACCATGACATCCGGCTTCAGGCTTCGCAGCATATCGAGGGATGCCGCATCGCGGAGCTTCGGGGGTTGGTGCACGGGAATGCCGCGCTCGAGCGCGAGCCGTTTGATCGCCGAGGCGCGTGGCTTGAGATCGCGTCCAGCCGGCTTGTCGGGCTGTGTGATAACTCCGGGCACTTCGTATTTTCCCGAATCGAGGAGGGCCTTCAAGGCAGGGAGTCCGATCTCCCCGGTTCCACAAAAAACAACGCGCATCATTTGTTAGAAGCCCATCCGTGAAGCCGCCGCCTGACGCGCCATCGCAGCGCGGGACATCATGAGTTCGCCAGCCGTGACCTCGCGCTGGCCGAGGGATGAGGCGCATCCGGTGCAGAGGTAGTCGTAGATTTCCTTGTCGGGCAG
>JBJTGE010000058.1:0-4323 GCA_046093785.1 Spartobacteria bacterium | reverse complement strand
CCCGGAGGCAGCGAGCCTTTGGGGGCCTCGAACTGGGGCTTGATGAGAAAAACGGCGTCCGAGCCCTCCGGCAAAATCCTGAAGACCGCAGGCAGAATGGCCGTGAGGGAAATGAAACTCACATCCCCCACTGCCAGCACGGGAGGGGGCGAAAGATTGCCGGGGTCGAGGAAGCGGGCATTGAAGCCTTCCCGGCAGAGAACACGCGAATCCGCCCGCAGGCGCCAGTGAAGCTGCGAGTGCCCGACATCTACCGCATGCACGCAGGCAGCACCGCGTTGGAGCAGGCAATCGGTGAAGCCGCCAGTGGAGGCTCCGATATCGACACAAACGAGACCGGCGGGGTCGATGGAAAAATGATCCAGCGCGGCCTCGAGCTTGAAGCCGCCCCGGCCGACATACTTTTCCCGTGCGGCGAGGGTGATTTCCGCATCCGGCGAAACGGGCGCTCCTGCTTTGGTGGCGGGTTGGCCTTTGATGTAAACCTGCCCGGCCATGACGGAGCGCGCGGCCTGATCCGTGGTTTCAAAAAAGCCGCGTTCCACGAGAGACGCATCGAGCCGTTTTTTGCCGGATGCCATAGTGACTGCCTCTAAAGCTTCAGGGCTTTTTCGGGAAGGCGTTGTTTGAGATCACCGTGCCGTCTGTGGCGAGAAGCTGCATCTCGCCGAAATAGGTTTCATTCGGCCCGTAGCACCAGACCGACCAGATGGGAACCGCCGAACTACCCTGCTGATTGAGCGCGAAGCTCACATTGCCGATTTGCTTTCCATTCGCTCCGGCGTATTGCCGGGCGATATCGAAAGCCTCGCGCGAGTCGAGTTGGACCTTGGAGAGGTCGATCGGCTTGGCTCCGGAAAGAAGCTCGCGCAGGCCGAACACGGCCTTGTCCGAAATGACCTGACCAGAGACAACCTGAATGCTGCGCACGCCCTTGTCATCACGCCCGGCTTGGGCGGTGACATACCAGATGTCGGGATCGGGATTCGCGCCGTCGGCGGTAAGTTTGAGAACACCGTTCCGATACTTCTCCGGAAGAGCCTCCAGACAGGCCAAGGCCCCCTTCGGGTCCATCGCGTGCAGGAGCGGAGAGGCGAGAAGCAGTGCCAGTGCGAGTCGTTTGAGCATGGGCATCAATTCACAAGCGGCCCGCGCGACTTGGCGAGTTCGGTTTGTTCGGCCAGTTTGCGCGTCACCTCGCGGATGCGGCGGCTCAAAGTGGTGGAGAGACCGATCAGCAAGAGAATGCCGGCCGAGGGATGGTTGTTGATAAACTCCTCCAGGTTGTCGCGGGTGATGACCCAATACTGGCACTCATCGACAGCCACAACGGAGCAAACGGCCTCGGAGGGATCGAAGAGATCCACCTCGCCCATCCACTCGCCCTCGAGCACTTGACCGAGGAGCACATCATTGCCTTGGTCGTTGCGGCGGGCATGGAACACGCCGTTGGTGATCAGGAAAAGTTTCCCGTGGGAAATACCTTGTTCGATAACCACCGTTCCCGGTGTTGCCGTTTCAAAAGTGCCGAAGGATGCGAGGGCCTTGACATCCTCCGGATCGAGGTTGGCCACAATGCCGACGAGTGGAAGTTCTGGTGTGATCATTGATGTGGGTTTTGTTTGTTTTGCCTTTGATGTGAGAGATTGCCTGTGTGACAAGAACGCTGGGACATGTGGGCGTCTATTTTCATGTCAGGTTCGCCGATGAAAAGACACACGGATTGGAACTGGTCAATCCACTTCTGGCAGAACGCGGCAGCGCGAATGCGGGTCGCTTGAGCATGGGCATGGGCATGAATCCACGAGCGGTCTGGGCGCGATTTGGCGAGTTCGGTTTATTCGGCAAGTTTGAACGGCACCTCACGGATTCGGCGGCTCAAGGCCCACATGTTCCGAGGGTGTAGGGCCGCGAGTTTGGATGTCACCTCACGAATTCGGCGGCTCAAAGTGGTGGAGAGCCCGATGAGCAGAAGCATGCCGGCCGGGCTATGATTGGTGAGAAACTCCTCCAGATTGTCGCGGGTGATGACCCAATACCGGCAGTCTGTGGCGGCCACGACGAAACACAAAGTCTCGGACGGGTCGAACAAGGAAACCTCACCCATCCACTCGCCAGCGCAAACCTGGCCAAGAAGCACATCATGCCCCTGGTCGTTGCGGCAGGCGTTGAGTTCTCCGTCTATGACCAAAAAAAGTTTCGCGTGGGATATTCCCTGTTCAATAACCACCGTTCCCGGTGTTGCTGTTTCAAAAGTTCCATAGGATGCAAGAGCCTTGACATCCTCCGGATCAAGATTGGCCAAGATGCCTATCGCTGGAAGTTTCGATGCGCTCATTGGTTTGAGAATTTGGGTTGCGAAGGTTATAAAAACGGCTCGGCCGTTATTGGCAAGCCTCGCACTCCCCGCCGTTGCGCATGGCTTCGATCGAGCAGGCCATTTTCTCCTCGGCGGTGTATTCGGGCTTGGGCCCGGCAACGACTCCGCGGAGTTCCTTTTTCACATTCGTGGTCGGGCCTTCGATGCTGGAGGCGCCGAGTGTGCGCAGGTAGTAGGTGGTCTTGAGTCCGGTGTGCCAGGCTCGGCGATACATGTGGCTCGCGATTTTCATGTCTGGCTCGCCGATGAAGAGGTTCACGGATTGGGACTGGTCGATCCACTTCTGGCGGCGCGCGGCGGCATCGATGACGAAGTCGAACGGGATCGAGAAGACCGTGCGGTGCTTCTCGCGGATCGAGGCCGGGATGTCCTCGATGTTGCCAAGCTCGCCCTCGAAATACTTGATCTGTTCAAGCATGCGGGTGTCCCATTTTCCGATCTTCTTGAGATCGCGGACCAGCTCCGTGCTGAGAATGGTGAACTTGCCACCGAGATTTTCCTTTGCGTAGAGATTTTTGTAGTTCGGCTCGATGCAAGGCGTGGTGCCCATGATGTTCGAGATGGTGGCCGTGGGGGCGATGGCGATGACATTCGAATTGCGCATGCCTTGGCGCTTGATTTTTTCACGCACGGGCGACCAGTCCATGCGGCCGCCACGCGGCACATCGATTTTGACGCCGCGCTCACGCTCGAGGATGTCGATCGTGTCCTGCGGAAGCAAACCACGATCCCACTTCGAGCCACGGAAACTGCTGTAGGGCCCGCGCTCGGCTGCAAGGTCGCTGGAGGCCGAATACGCATGGTAGGCGATCGCCTCCATGAACTCGTCATTGAAATCCACCGCCTCTTGGGTCGCAAATCCAACATTGCGCTTGAAGAGGGCATCTTGAAGACCCATGACTCCCAGCCCGATCGGACGGTGGCGCACATTCGAGCGCTTCGCGGCCTCGGTGGGGTAGAAATTGATGTCGATGACATTGTCCAAGGCGCGGATGGCGACATGGATTGTCTCGCGCAGCATTTCGTGGTCGAGCGATCCATCGGCCTTGATGTGCGTGTCGAGCACGACCGATCCGAGATTGCAGACGGCTGTCTCATCCTCGCTGGTATTGAGGGTGATCTCGGTGCAGAGGTTCGACGAGTGGATGACTCCTGTGTGATCCTGCGGGCTGCGGAGGTTGCAAGGGTCTTTGAAAGTGATCCACGGATGGCCGGTCTCGAGAAGCATCTTGAGCATCTGTTTCCAGAGGTCGATAGCAGGAACCTCCTTGCCTGTGATTTTGCCTTGGCGGGCGAGTTCCTCGTAGTGGAGGTAACGCTCCTCGAACTTGCGGCCGTAGGCGTCGTGGAGATCGGGAACCTCGTTCGTGCGGAAGAGCGTCCAATTCTCGCGGGCCTCCATGCGCTTCAGGAAAAGATCGGGAACCCAGTTGGCCGTGTTGAGATCGTGCGTGCGGCGGCGGTCGTCACCCGTGTTGCGGCGGAGTTGGAGAAAATCCTCCACATCGTTGTGCCAGGTCTCGAGGTAGGCGCAGCCGGAGCCACGGCGCTTGCCGCCTTGATTGACGGCGACAAGCTGGTCGTTGTGGAGCTTGAGGAAGGGAATCACTCCCTGGCTCTCGCCGTTCGTGCCCTTGATGTAGCTGCCGGTGCCACGAACCGCTGTCCATGAGCCTCCGAGGCCGCCGGCCCATTTCGAGAGGTAGGCGTTTTCCGCGATGCCGCGCTGCATGATCGACTCGATCGAATCGTCCACCTTGTAGAGATAGCAACTGGAAAGCTGGCTGTGCAGCGTTCCGGAATTGAAGAGCGTCGGCGTGCTGGAGCAGAAGCGGCGGCTTTTATAAAGATTGTAAAGACGAACGACCCAGTCCTCGCGCTTCGAGGGCTCGTCGAGGAAGAGACCCATCGCGACTCGCATCCAGAAAAACTGCGGAGTCTCC
>JBJTGE010000057.1:0-10351 GCA_046093785.1 Spartobacteria bacterium | reverse complement strand
GGCCAGGAACTTCCTCGATGTGGAATGGAATGGAGTGGTCGTTCGCAGTGAGGAAAGTTTCGTTTTCGGCATCCAAGCGCCACTTCAAGCGCCCTGCGAGCCAGCCCAGCAGGAGGAGGGCGGAGATGCGGGAGCCGGGGGCGCAGCAGAGGGAAAGGGATTCCACGCGGCTCAGATGTGGGAATGCCGAGGCATTGTCAAACTGGCTTGCCAGAGCAAAACGCCATGCGTGAAGGCGTGTCCAATTCAGGTCGCAGAGCACGGCTGCGCTTTTGCCCGGCGAGGAGATGTGGCGGATGATCGAAAATTGGTGGTGCGGATTGTGCCACGAACTGCTGTCAAAAATGAGGCGGTCCACCCAGGCCCAGAGCTTCTCGTCGAGGGGCTCGGGGAAGTCGGCCTTCCACCAGAGGCAGAGCGGAAGATCGGAATCCAGATGCGAGAAAACGATGTTCGGAAGGGCATTGGCCGCGTCGCCGTCCAAGCGGAAGGTGATCTGTTCGGAGCAAATCTGGCGAGTGTCCTTGCCGAGAAGATGGCAATGCGCGCTGATCCAGGCTTTCGCTTGCGCCGTGGGAGCGGATGGGTTGCCGAGGATAAGGATCGCCCGGCAGGGGTGACGGCCGGCCACCGAGGCCAGCACTTGATTGTCGGCATCGAGGGTGGCTTCGTTTTCCGTGTAAACAACGAGGTTGATCAGCGAGGCGCGGGTCTTGGTGTCTCCACTGGATTCCCAGAGTTTGCCGAGTTCTTTGTCGATTCTACCGATTTCGACAGGTATGCCTGATTCGATGGATGCGGTGGTGCTCACAGGCGTCTCCATGCGCCCTCGTGGCGCTTGATGAGTTCGTCGGCCTCGCCCGGGCCCCAAGAGCCGGAGGAGTAAAGGGCGAGGTCGTCTGTGCGCGTCGTCCAGGCTTCGTGGATGGCATCGACAAATTTCCACGCTTGCTCGACCTCATCGCGGCGGGCGAAGAGTGTGGCATCGCCGCTCATGGCATCGAGGAGGAGGCGCTCGTAGGCTTCCGGAGTGGCTTTTCCAAAACTGGTGCCGTAGTGGAAATCCATTTTCACCGGTTCGATGCGCAGGCTGGAGCCCGGCATCTTGGCGCTCATGCGAAGGGAAATGCCCTCGTCAGGCTGAATGCGGATCACGAGCACATTGTCATCAATCGACTCTCCCGTGGCGCGGAAGAGAACCGGCGGCACGCTTTTGAAATGAACGGCGATTTCGGTGCCAGCTTTTGGAAGGCGTTTTCCGACGCGGATGAAAAACGGCACGCCCGCCCAACGCCAGTTGTCCACATTGAGTTCCATGGCGACATAGGTCTCGGTGACTGACTCGGGGTTCACATTGAGTTCGTCGCGGTAGGCGGCGACGCGTTTGCCATTGATCGAGCCGGCGCCGTATTGGGCACGGACGACATGCTTGAAAACATCATCACCCGTGAGCGGGCGCAGGGAGCGGAGCACTTTCACCTTCTCATCGCGGATCGAGTCGGCATCAAGGCCGGCGGGCGGTTCCATGGCGGTGAGGCAGAGGAGTTGAAGAAGGTGGTTTTGCACCATGTCGCGGAGGGCTCCGGATTTTTCGTAGTAGCCGGCGCGGCCCTCCACGCCGAGCGGTTCGCTGGCGGTGATTTGGACATGGTCGATGTAGCGGGAGTTCCACATCGCCTCGAAGAGGGCATTGGCGAAGCGGAGGACGATGATGTTCTGCGCGGTCTCCTTGCCGAGGTAGTGATCGATGCGGAAGGTCTCGGATTCATCGAAGGCATTTTCGACGAGATCGTTCAGGCGCTTCGCACTCGGCAGGTCGGTGCCGAAGGGTTTTTCAACAATGACACGGCTCCAAGATCCGGGGCGTGCCTTGTTCAGGCTGCTCTTGCGGAGATTTTCCAAGATCACCTCGAACTGGTCCGGGCCAGCGGCAAGGTAGAAGAGGCGGTTCCCACCGGTGCCCCGGGTGGCGTCCATTTCGTCCAGGCGGCGCGCCAGAGCCTCGTAGCCTTCGATCTTGTCGAATTCGCTGCGGTGGTAGCAGATGTTTGAAGCGAAGTTTTTCCAGAGGTCGTCATTGATGCCTTGGCGGGAGAATTTGCGGGCAGCCTCCTCCAGTTCGGTGCGGAAAACCTCATCTGATTTGTCTCTGCGGGCGAATCCCACAACGCTGATGGCTGGTGGCAGGGCCCCATCGGCGGCGAGATTGTAGAGGGCGGGAACGAGTTTGCGGTGCGTGAGGTCGCCAGTGGCACCAAAAATAACGAGGGTGCAAGGATCGGGAATCGAGCGTTGGGCGAGGCCCTCGCGGAGCGGATTGGAGCGCAAAGTATCGGTTGGCATTTCGCCATCTTACCTATCGGTTGAGTGAGGGGAGTTCAATCGGGAAAACCCCCGTGCCGGACTTTACCGGGATTTGAGGGAACTGACGCTGGTCAGGATGCCGGCGATCATCGAGTAGGCGACGATGCCTACGAACAATGCCACAAGCAGAATAATCGCCGGTTGGACGAGTGTTGTGAGATGCGAAATGCGCGTGGTGAGGTCGCGGTCGAACCGCTTGGCGGCCCGCTCGAGGGCGGTGGAGATATCCCCCGTCTGCTCGCCGACGGTTAGAATATCCATCATCACCGGCGGGAAAAATCCCACGCGTCGCAATGCCGCCGCGAGGCTGGTGCCTTCGCCGACCATGGCGGCGGTTTTTGTGAGAAGGTCTTTGAGAAAAACATTCATCGTTGCTGCGGTCATGAGGTTGATGCCTTGAAGAAGCGCGACACCATTTGAGACGAGGGTCGAAAGGGTTTGCAGCATTTCCGCGTAGAACTTGGCGCGAAGAACAGGGCCGACCACCGGAAAATCGAGCATCGAGCGGTGCCACCAGTCCCGCCCGGCAGGGGTGCGCACCGCCGCGCGGGCGGATAGGATGAGGATACCGACGAAGGCAAAGATCGCCCACCACCACTGCCCGCAAAATTCGCTCACGGAAATCAGGATTCGTGTGATGATTGGAAGTTTCTGACCAGTTTTTCCCAAGAGGACGGACAACTGCGGAACGAGGAATGTCAGGAAGACAAACATCAGCACAATCGCTGATGCAAAAACAATGGCTGGATAGAGAAGGGAGGACACCACGCGGCGGCGGAGGTCGCCGATGAGCGTGAGGTAGGCGCACTGGCGCTTGAGGATTTGCGGAAGCGCGCCGGAGACTTCGCCTGCGGCGACGAGGTTGCAGTAGAGAGGATCGAAGGTTTTGCCGCAGTCTTGGAGGGCGGCTGAAAAGCTGAAGCCGTCGCGCACGCGCTGCCGGAGGCGGGCGGCGATCGGTTGGACGCCGGATTTTTCCTGCCGCTGTTCGATCACTTTCAGAGCGCCTTCAAGTTTCAGGCCCGCTTCGAGGAGTTCGGCGAGTTCCTCGGTGAAATAAAGCAACTGGGTGGTGTTCAGGCGGGGCAGGGGTTCGTTGCCTGCGGCGGCGGATTCTTTCTTGCTGGTGGTGGAAGCCCCTCCGCTCTCCGAGACACTCATCGGCTGCAGGCCTTGATTGCGGAGAAGGCGGTAGGCATCGCTTCGCGAATTGGCGGCGATTGTTCCCGTGGTCACGATTCCCGAGGCGTTGCTCGCTTTGTAGGTGAAGTCGGCCATCGTTCCGCTACTCGTCCAATACTTGCAGTTCGCTGGATGTTACCCGCACGACTTCCTCCACCGAGGTGATGCCGTGCGAGACAGTCTCCCATCCCGCCTTGCGGAGCGGGACCATACCCTCGCGGATGGCCAGCTCGCGCAGTTCGTTTGCTGGGGCGCGGCGTTGAATGAGTTCCTGCATGCGAGGGGTCATTTGGCAGATTTCAAAGAGGGCCGTTCGGCCTGAGAATCCCGTATTCCGGCAGTGTGGGCAACCAACGGGGCGGCGGATTTTGTGTGCCAACTCGAGTGGAAAGCCGATGGCGGTAAGGTCTTCATTTTTGTAATCGGCCGGTTGGGAGCAGTGTTTGCAAAGGCGGCGCACGAGGCGTTGTGCGATGAACGCCCGGACGGCGGAGCCCACGAGAAAAGGCTCCACGCCCATGTCCAAAAGGCGCGTGATGCCGCCGACGGCGTCATTCGTGTGGAGCGTGCTGAAGACCAGGTGGCCTGTGAGTGCGGCGCGAATGGCGATTTCCGTTGTCTCGAGGTCGCGCATTTCACCGACCATGACGATGTTGGGATCGCCGCGCAGGATGCTGCGCAGGGCGGTGGCGAAAGTCAGGTCGATCTCGGGTTTCACCGCGATTTGGATCACGCCGTTGAGCTTGTGTTCGACAGGGTCCTCGATGGTAACGATCCGGCGCTCCATCGAGTTGATGGCGCTCAAGAAGGTGTAGAGAGATGTGCTTTTTCCCGAGCCTGTGGGGCCTGTCACGAGCACAATGCCGTTCGGGATGGAAATGAGATTGCGGATGCGTTTTTCGTTTTCCGGGTCGAGACCGAGTCCCGAGAAGTCGAATTGTTGCTGGCCGAGAAGTCGCAGGCTCACGCTCTCGCCGTTCACGCTGGGAATGGTCGCCACGCGCACATCGATCGGCGCACCCGCGATCTCGAGGGCTATGCGCCCGTCCTGCGGACGCCGCCGCTCGGCGATGTCGAGACCCGACATGATTTTCAGGCGGGAGATGAGTGAGTCCTGCAGCATCTTGATACGCTGTGGGACAGGCACCTCTTGAAGGACGCCGTCGATGCGGTAGCGGATGCGGAGGTCGTGGCCGAGCGGTTCGAAATGGATGTCGGTCGCGCCCTGCTGGAGGCCTTCGCGCAGGATTTGGTTCACAAATTTCATAACCGAGGCTTCGGAGTCGTCCTCGTCGATCACATTCACCTCCTCCTTGGCTCCGCCGGGCAGGTCGTCTTCACGGCCTTCAAGAAGCTCCTCGAAGGTGTCGGCGCCGACGCCGTAGGTTTTCTTGAGTGTCTCCACAAGGCGGTTGCGCGAAGTCATGACAAGACTCACGGGGCCGCGCCAGTGCTGGGTCACAGCCTGCCATGTGGCGTAGTCAAAGGGGTCGAAAGTCAACAGGCTCAACTCGCCGCCAGGGACTGCGGCTTCGGGCAAGACGATCTGCCCCAGTGCAAGCCGGGCTGGGAATTTTTCCCTCACATTTTCGATCGGGGCGACATCCTCCTCCTCGCGCCAAGGGATGCCGAGTTCCGAGGCGAGGGCTTTGAGGAATGGCAATTCCTGAACGAGCTTGGAGTCAAGCAACGCGGCGATGGGAGAGCGCTGCGCGAAAGCGGCGCGGTCGAGCACATCGCGGCACTTCTCGGGCTCGCTCGAACCCGCGAGTTCCGCCAGGCGGAGGAGATCGTCAGTTGTATTGATCATTGCTCCAAGGCCAGCGGAATTTTTTCTTGTTTTGAGGAGGAACCGGAGTTGGTTTCCACACCGCCGGTGGATTGTGCTGCTCGGCGAGGGGAGCGGTCATGGACTGTCCATCGCTGCCAAGCGGCGAGCGGTCGCCCTCGTAGGCGCTGGCTTTCATCATCTCATGATTCGAGTCCACAACGAATGGCTGGATCATCACGATGAGTTCGTTTTTCCGCACCTTGGCTTGAGTTCTGCCTCCCAGAAGCGAACCGACGACCGGGATTTCCGAAATGTATGGCATACCTTCGACTCCCCGCTCTTTGTCCTCGGAGATGAGACCCCCGAGGACGATGGTGGCACCGTTGGGCACGCGGACGCTGGTGGTGATTTCCTGAGTGGAGATAATCGGAACCTTGTTGCCGGAGATGGTGTCGGTGCCGATCACATTGTCATTTGTCTGGGCGATGATGAGATTCACCTCGCGGTCGGAGTTGATCAGGGGAATGACTTCAAGTTTCAGGACGACATCCTGGTATTGGATGTTTGATGTGATGGCGCTTCCATTTCCGCTGATCCCGCCGCCTGTGGCCGATGTGAGCGACTGGGTGGGAACGGGAACTTTTTGACCCGAGAGGATCGTCGCCTTGCGGTTGTTTGTGGTGTAGACGACAGGGCGTGATAGGGTGCGGAAGCGGTCTGTATTTTCGAGGAACCGCGCAAAGACATCCACCGAGTCGGCAATCGTTCCGTAAACCGTGAGACCCGCAAGCGAGGACAAGCCGGGGGTGAGGGAGCCTGGGTTTACGATAGATGCTGGATTCGGAAAGACGCCGCCGGGAAGCATGTTCGGGCTGAGCGATGTCGCCGCAACGCCGCTGGCATCGCTGTTTCCAAGCAAGTTGTTGAGAGGTGTGAAGCCCTTGTTGCGAATGAGGTAGCTGACGCCGTAATCCACGCCCTTGCTGAGTCGGAGTTGGCCGATGACAACGGCGAGGTAAACTTGCTTGGGACGGGTATCCAAGAGATCGAGAATTTGCTTTGCGCGGGATTTGCTCTCCGGAGGTCCAAAAATGATGATGCTATTCGAGTTGTTGTCCGCAATGAGGCGAATTTCTCCAATGGTGGCTGATTGCGGGGCGCCTTGTTGCGTTTCATTTCCGAGCCGATCCGGTTTGCTGATGCCATCGCCACCGATGCCGCCAAGGCCTCCGGAGGAGTTGTTGTTTGAGTTCTGATTGAGGGGATTGCTGTTTGAGTTGTTCTGCGAGCCTTGGTTCGTGCCGTTTTGTGTTTCAGAATCCTTATCCGACAGCATGTCTGTGAGAACGGGAAAGACATCGTTGACCGGGACATAATTCAGAACGCGTGTGAGTGGTTGCTCAAAATTTCCGGCGGAATCGAGTTTCGAAATGACATCGCGCACATAGCGGTAATTTTCCACGCGGGTTACTACGAGAATGCGATTGGTTCGTTTGTCAGCGAGGAACTTGGCTTTTCCGGAGATGAGGCGGTTTTCGTAGCGGGCACTTGAAGCGCCTCCGCCTCCTTGGGGGGCTTCGGGGCTTGGAGGGTTCTGGGGATTCGCAGGAGCTTGTGGTTGGGACGTTGTGCTCTTTGATTTGCCCGCCTCGTCCTGGCCGAACATCTCGTTGAGGATTTCCACGACGCGTTCCGCATTCGCGCGCTGGAGTTGAACGAACTCGGTAACAACGCGGGCTGGCTCGATATCGATCAAATCGAGGATGCCGAGGGCTTTTCTAATGACGGGGGTTTTATCGGTAAGAATGATCGCGTTGGTATTTGGCACGGGCACCACGGAACCGTAGGCATTGATCTGCACGACGCCTTGCACCACGGCGATGGCCTCCTCGGGCGAAATGAACGAGAGCGGCTTGTAAAAGCTGAACACCTTGTCGCCGTCGGAAGGCAGCAATTGCAGCTCGCTGATGAGAGGAAGACCTTCGGTGCGAGGCGCGCGGCTCGGGCCGAGGATTTTGATCGTTTGGTCATCCACCGGAACGATGCTGTAATTATTCATGAGGAGGGAACTCTCAATGATCGCAACCGCGTCCTCCCGGCTGACTGGCTTGGCAACCATGATCGAGAGTTCCTGTCCGGCGAGGTTCGAGTCGCGGATGATGTGCTTTCCCGTGAGTGTTTCGTAGAAGGAAATGACATCCAGCACGGAGTTGCGCGGGAAAGTGATGCTCACAGATTCTGCCGGGCGTGGTGCGGCAGGTGGTGCGAGGGTGGGGGTGACAGGCGCTCCCGGAGGAAGGACCTGGGGCACCTGCGCTCCAAGCGGCAAGGCGTAAAGGAGCAGTGTGGGAATGAGAGGAAGGAAGTGGCTTTTCATTGATTAGGGACAGGCTGTGCGGCTGGTGGTTGGCCGGAAATCACGCGGCGGCGGATGACGCGTCGTGGCGGTTCGTTTCCATTTTGTGTGGCGGGTTGAACGGCTGCTGCACCCGGTTGTTGATTGGGGGCACCCGGCTGTTGAGGCATTTGAGGGTTCACTGGCATCGGTGGGGCGGGATGCGCTTCGGATGGCAACTCGGCGTAGCGAATGGTCGCTTCCTGACCCTCTATTCGAATGCGGGCGCTCATGTTCTTCGGATTTGAATCCGGCTTGTAGTCGAGGAGCTGGTTGTTTGCGGCATCCGGCTTTGCGCCGAGCATGTGGCGCGCTTGAGTATTTTTATCCAGCACGAAAACCACGGATTCATTGTTGATGGTGGCCGCTCCGGTGAGAAAAAAACGATCCGCAGTGGGAGCGCTCTCTTCCGCTGTGGGCAGCGAAAAGGGGGATCGGTTCAAGAGCACCTGAAACTTCTCCATCGAACGCTGCTCCATCCAAGGAGCATCACTCGCCGCCTGGATCGGAAGACAGGCTGCCGAAAAAAAGAGAATGGCGAGCGGGATTTTCATTCAGAGGCGGTTGGTGAGGTGTTCGGCTCAACTGGCCGGAAATACTGTCGGATTTCCATTTCCACAATCACATTGGGTGGCTCGTTGTCACTCCGGATCATCATTTTTTCCACCGAGCGCCAGGATGTCGGATTTTGAATATCGAATAAAAAACCAGCCACACCTGAAAAGGGACCGGTGATCTTTGTTTGAAGAACCGCTGCGCGGGCGCCATCGGCCTCCTCGCCGGGAAGAAGGGTTTCCTCCGCGATTTTGAGTCCGGATTTTTCAGCCATGTTACGGACTTTATTGAGAAGTCCTGTATTGGCGGCGTCCGGTTTTTCAACAGGCGAGGGATGTTGTTGCATCCAGTCCCTCGCCGGCTCCAGCGCTTCGGCGGCGGTGATCCAGGAGCGGGATGTGGAAATGGTTGCACGCGTCTCCGAGATGCTCGCCAACAGACCCGCACGGTGGTTTAACCAAGCCCTCACGGCAAACAGGTTCACCGCCAGAAAGACGGCTGCGCCGAAAATCAGGAGCAAGCGTGTTTCACTCTTCGCCAGTTTTCGCATCGGGTCGTGCTCCTTCCATTTCAAATCTCACCTTGTTGCGGCCCGCCAACTGCGGTTGGCCGGAGGTCCAATCATAATCCTGCAAGAGTGGGGATTTTTTCACCCGCTCAAAAAATTCATAGGCCTGCGAGACATCCGTCGCCTCTCCGGCAATCGAGAGGCGGCCCTTGTCGTAGTTGTATTGGGTCAGGCGGACCTGTTCCCCTGGGATTTCGCTTGCGACGGCCGCGAGTTGGTCGATGGCGAAGGCCTGGGGATCGATGGCGGAGCGGAATTGTCTCCACTCGGTCACGAGTTGTTGTGCCTCCGTTGAGACTGTTTCGATGGATTTCACCTCGTTGTTGAGACGGTGCAATTGGAAGCGTTGCCAAGCGAGGTCGGCTGCAACAAAAAACAAAATCACCGCATAGATGGCCAAGCCCACGGTGGCAATGGACATCAGACGCTTCAGGCGCGAGCGGGAAAGTAAGGCGGCACGAGCTGTTGGTGGAGCGGCATCGCTGAAGACTGCAGGCAGGACCGGCGAGGGAAGCTTTTTTTCAATTTCAAAATCCAAGCGCAGCGCATGTCCGAGTGAAATGGCATCCGCTTCCAAAAAGTCCCCGATCAGTCGCAGCTTGGCCGGCATGCGCGTGATGACGCTCTCCGACCTGAGCCTCATAGCCGTGCGCGCTATCGCTCCGCAAAAAGCCGTGCCGGGATTTGAATCCCCTGTTGCTGCAAAGAAGACGCATTTGTCCTCGCGGTAGAGTGCGAAGCAGAGAGAGGCCTGTTCCTTCCAGACCAGCACATCGGCTCCTGATGGATCAAGCAAGCGGGCAGGAATTTCAAATCGCTTCGCCTTCTTGAGGTATTCATGAGCGGTCTCGTCATCCGTCGCCGCCAATGCCAGAACAAGTGACCGGCCCTCTTTTTCCAAAATAGGAACAGTATAAACCTCCGCGTCCTTCCGAAGCAGATGTCGGCTCGTAAGCTCAAGTTCCGCCAACTCGGCCGGGTCGCCTTGCGATGCGATCCACAGCGGCATGGAAAGGACACTGCGGGAAGGCACCGCAAGAAGCAGGTTGGTAAAGGAATCCAACGACTTTTCCGAAAAAGCCTCTTCGAGCGTCGTGGCTTCCTTGGCCGGGAACTTCCATAGCTCCCAGCCCTCCGCGCCAGGTCTGAGAACGGCATCGGGAGTTTGGTGATTCATCGCTCCTCCCAACTCATCATTTGTCCCGGGCTTCCAGTCGGTGCGATGACAACGATTTTATGCGAGACACCTCCGCACCAACCCGTGCTCTCGATGCGCCGCAAATCCCCCGAGGTATCAAAAAACTCCAGCAAGGACGCGCGCTGGTTCCCCCCAGCTCCCAATAAATCCGCCACAGCCTCGATGGATTGGAGCTTCTGGTCATCGGCCGTGTTTTCGATGCCATCACGCCCCGCACGGACTTCCATGAGCGACTGGCATTGAATGGGCGTGAGTTCGGCGAGTGCCATAAGGATCGTTTGCGAGGCGTGTTGTATGCTAATTTTTCCACTATACCAA
>JBJTGE010000056.1:0-2966 GCA_046093785.1 Spartobacteria bacterium | reverse complement strand
ACGCCGGCAAGCAGAAAGAACATGGCGCGGAGGCCGAGGATGGCGAAAATATTCGAGGTGAAAACGATCAATGGTTCGTTGGTGATGGCGAAAATCGCGGGAACGCTGTCCACCGCGAAGACGATGTCCGAGATTTCCACGAGGACGAGTGCCACGAAGAGCGGGGTTGCCATGCGAACGCCGTTGTGACGGGTGAAGAATTTTTGACCGTCGAGGCTCGGGCTGATCGGCAGGATTTTTTTCAGGAGTCGTAAAACAGGGTTTTTCTCGGGTTCGATGGGTTTTTCAGGTGCGAGCAGGACTTTGATGCCGGTCAGGATCAGGAACACGCCGAACAGGATGACGACCCAATAGTATTGGATGAGCGCCGATCCCAGGGCGATGAAGATGCAGCGGAAGATCAGTGCACCCAGAATGCCGTAGAAGAGGACACGGTGCTGGTATTTGTTCGGGATGTTGAAGTAGGTGAAAATCACCACAAACACGAAAATGTTATCCACCGACAGTGCCTTCTCCACGATGTAGCCAGTGAAGAATTGCAGTGTGCTCCGCTGGGCCGCCTCTATCGGATTGAAGCCCGGAATCGCCAAGAGCCGCTCGGAATTTTGAAATTTGTGCAGCGCGTATTGCTGGAAGAGGAAACCAAAAGCCACGGCCAGCGCCACCCAGACGACGCTCCAGACGAGGGCCTCGCGGAATTTCACCTCGTGAGCGGTCTTGTGGAAAACCCCGAGGTCCAGCGCCAGCACGAAAAGAACGAAGAGAATGAACAACCCGTAAAACGACCAATATTCAGCGAATGGAAACAACATAGGGATGGCAAACTGGCTCATTTTCTTTCATTCGGGAATGATGAAGAAATACAGCAATCGTTAGATTTTATCTAATTTTAGCTCGTCACAGAATCCCTTCTTTCCAACCCCAACTTCCCGCCTGTAGCATTTACCCATGCCAAGTTCTTCCTCAATCCATCTTGCTTTGAAGCTCCCATGAAACTGACCAAACGCGGCGAATACGCCTTGCGCGCCTTGATTGACATGGTTCTCGCCCGCGAGGCGGGAAGAGACCTCATACCCCTCAAGGAAATTTCCGCGCGGGAAAAAATCCCGCTCCCGTTTTTGGAGCAGATTTTCGTTCAGTTGCGCGAGGCCGGCATCGTCGATGGCAAGCGCGGGAAGCGGGGCGGCTTTTTCCTCGCGAAGCCCCCTGAAAACATCTCGATGGGTGAAGTGGTGCGTCTCATTGACGGGCCCCTTGCGCCGATCGGATGCGTGAGCCACACGGCCTACACCAAATGCTCCTGCCCCGACGAGGAGCACTGCGGCCTCCGTCTTCTCATGCTCGATGTGCGCAACGCCATTGCCAACATCCTCGATCGCTTCAGCCTTGCTCAAGTCTCCGAAGTCTCCCTGAAAAAACTCCGTCAGGATGGCCTCCCGATTCCGTTCGCCGCTCCTGTGAAGCGGGCCGGCACGGATGCCGATTATCAAATCTAAAAGGCCCTCGCGCCTTTCGATTCCTTCCTCCCCTCGCGCCTAGTTTTCCTGGCAAAATTTTTTCAAAAATATTGTTGACCTTTTTGGTGGCTAAAATAAAACATTACCGAAAATATCAACAAATGAGTCCATATTCGCAAAAAAATTCAACCGCTCCGGCGCTGCCTGAACAGGAAATCTTGCAGGCCATCCGGGGGATCCGTTTCGGGGTTGTGGAGATTGTTGTGCATAACTCACGCGTCACGGAGATTCGCCAGACGCGTCGGGTTAGATTGGCGGGCGGCGAGCCTGATAAAATTTCATCCCACCCAACCACGGGAGGCTAAAAAACGATAGAGCCCGAAACGACCCTATCATGGGAGTTTTTGGCATTTTTATTAAAGTATAAAATGACTAAAAAAATAATAAACAAACCAAAGGGTTTCACGCAGGCATCCCAGCGACTGTCTCGTGGAATTCTTGGAATCGTGGCGATCAGCGCCATCCATGTGCAACCGCTCCATGCTCAAGACGACCTCGCCTCCTTGCGGGCGCAGCTCAAAAGCCTGGAGGCAAAAGTCGCGGCACTTGAAAGCAGTCAAAAGACATCCACAGGCGATGACGCTTTGAAGGAAAAGCTCGAGAAGTTGCCATCGGTGACTCTGGATTCCAAGGGGCTGAATTTTTCCAGTCCCGGCATTCGCACCACGCGCACGGAGGTTGGGCCTGACGGCATTCCCGTTGAAACCACAACTGTCACCGATGAGGGTGCCTTCAAATTCAAAATTGGCGGCCTTCTCCAGCCTCAGTTGCGGACATTCATCAACACGCCGGATGCCACATCCACCTTTCTCATTCGCCGTGCGCGTCTGAATCTGGAGGGCACGGCGTTCAAAAATTTCGATTGGAAATTGCAGACGGATTTCCAGGCGAACGGCGTGGATAACACCACGAGCACCACGGTTCAGGATGCGTATGTGGGCGCCAAGGCGTTTGATTGGCTCCAGCTGCGCGTTGGCAAAATGAAGAGTCCCATCGGCGTAGAGCGCTGGCAATCCGCGCATGCCCGCTGGTTCACGGATCTCATCACCACCACCTACCTCGTTCCGAACCGCACTGTTGGCGCGATGCTCTGGGGCAATGTGGGTGACGGCCTCGCAGAGTATTACGCCGGCATCTTCAATGGCGCGCCGGATGGCGGAAGCTCGAATGTTTCGACTCCTGGTCAGAATACAAAAGACTTCGAGGCGCGCCTTGCAGTGTCTCCCTTCGCCAAGACGAGCATCGTTCCTTTGAAAAAACTCACCGCTGGAGCCGGTGTCACCTACGCGCCGCAGCTCAACTGGCTCGGAACCTATGCGACGTCCAACCAGCAGTCGTTCTTCAGATACCGCTCGTCCACCATCAATGCCACAGCAGCGAATCCCGGTGAGCAGGTGCGTTTTGTTCCGAACCTTCAATACTTCTGGGGGCCCTTCGGCCTCTACGCCG
>JBJTGE010000055.1:0-25589 GCA_046093785.1 Spartobacteria bacterium | reverse complement strand
ACTGCGGGATTCGGATGCAGCGGGAAGAGAAAATGAATGCCATCCTGGTTTTCGGCGAGGTGCTTGATGGCAAGAGCAACAGACCGCATGGGTGTGCCGATGTTTTCACGGCGGTGGCAGGTGACCAAAATCAAGGACTGCGCGTCATCGGGCACACCATCCGGGAGGGGAGAGTCATTGGAATGACGGATCATCCACTGCAAGGCATCCACGACAGTGTTTCCCGAAACAAAAATCGAATCCTCCGGGATGTTTTCCGCACGCAAGAGCGAGGCGGAAAAATCGGTGGGGGCGAAATGCCAATTCGCAAGGCGGCTGAGCATGACGCGATTGAGTTCCTCGGGAAAAGGCGAGTAGCGATTGTGGGAACGCAAGCCTGCCTCCACATGACCGACGGGGATTTGATGGTAAAAGGCGCAAAGCCCACCCGCAAACGCGCTCGTGGTGTCGCCTTGCACGACGACACCGTCGATGCGGTTTCCGCTGAAAACCTGTCCGAGCGCCGTGGTGAGGGCGGCCGTGAGATCCCAGAGGCTCTGACGCGGTCGCATAACGCCGAGGTCGAGGTCGGGAGTGATGCCGAAACTTTGGAAGATTTGAACGGTCATTTCGGCGTGTTGCGATGTGGAGATCGTGACCGGTCGAAGCGAATCGGAGGCTTGCAGGCTGCGGATCACAGGAGCCAGCTTGATGGCTTCGGGACGCGTGCCAACGATGACGGCAATGGTTTTTTGGGATGAAAGGGATGTCATACAGGGCTGAGTTGAAATTCCAATGGCATGCCGGCGCAGCGTTCGCTGATTTCTTGAAGGTCGGCTTGCGCGAGAAGCCCGCTCATTCGGAAGGTGATTCCCGAGTCGCGGATTTGGTGGACGACCACTCCCGTGCGCTCACTGAAACCGGGGGCAAGGAGTTCCTCGGCTTCAAGACCAGCGGCATCCTCCGCAGCAGTGGCCGTTTCGAGGCCGGATATCTGGCGGAGCGCCTTGAGGATTTTGGTTTGTTTGACGAGGCCGAGTTGGATGAGGAGGCGGTCAACAGGACCGGAGATGAGTCGCCGCATGTCGCGGATGCGAACAGCATGGTCGCGGGTCAACTCTTCCGCATCGACGAAGTAATCCATGAGCGCATCCTCACCGAAGCGCAGGGCGGAAAGGTCGTGGTGCAACTTGGCGAAGGCGGGCGGCGTGTCGGCACAGAATGACACCTCCGGCCCAAGAATCTCAGTGATGCGCAGACCCACATTGGGATGGATCGGATTGGCGACGCCAATCGTCCCATCGCTGAGAGGGATGAGGCCGTGGAGTTCGCAGAATACGGGACCAAGCGCCTTGATGAGCGAGACGCTGATTGTGAGGCGCGAGAAATCCGCCTCGGAGACACCGAGATCACCCGCCACGAGACGGCGGACTTTTTCCGGCGAGATCAGACGCAGGCTGATCATGGCATCCGCGAGCGTTCGCGAGCGGGTCATCTGAAACTGCCGGACGCGGAGCCGATCTCTTTCGTTGAGCATTTCAAACTCCTCACCGAGCGGATGGCGGGGTTGGCCATCCAAAAGGCGTGCTGGATAAATCGAATTTCGAAGCGCCGAAAAATTCGAGGGCCGCAGAAGCCGGGCTTCGATCGGGGCGCCGGCGATTTGTGCGACCGCCTGGATGTCGTCCTCGGTGGGAGGCTCGGTAAAGGCGAAGGCCAGCGCGCCATCCTCGCCGACCATGGACGGCATGGCCCGGAAGCGCAGGGCTTGCGCCTCGGACCATCCGTCCAACGACTCTGGAGATATGTCCTCCGGCGTGACGATTTCAGGTTTCAGGCGTGCGAAACGGGACCAGATGTCGAGAAACTGATCCTCATCGATGAGTTGCATGTCCAAGAGCGCACGCGGCGCGGAGAGGCCACGGTGTTTGTTGAGGATATCCTGCAATTCGGGCCGTGAAATGTAGCCCTCCTCGACAAGGAGATCCTCGACGGAGCGCGAGTATTCCTCCAACTCCGCCGCTCCTGGAAAGACATGGCTCGTCTTTGTCCAAGCAAGCGGGGTATCGAAGAGACGGTGCTGCACATAGAGCCACGCGGCACGGAATGTCGCGCCCATGTTAATAAAATTCACCACCGGGTAGCGCGGAATTGCAAAGAGGCCCTGGCGGAGTCCATAGACATTTGAAACGCAGGTCACCTTCTGGCCGACGCGGTAAACGAGGAGCGCCGTGTCCACAAGAACGATGCGCCACAGCAGACTGTCCGCTTCGAAGAGCGGCTTCACAAAAATCCAATTGCGGAAATCCGAGTGCAGCACGGCAAACTCGAATAGCACATACCCCATCACGCAGTATCCGGCCGCATTGATGCAATGGACGACCGGCGCGCGGCGGTCGCGCATCAAGGTGTAACGAACAGCCGCCGTGCCCCACCATCCCCCGTGCTGCCAACCTTGGAAGGCTGTGCCGACGATCCAGCGGGCCTTCTGCTTCACGGAATCGTAGAACCGCAGCGGAAAATTTTCGCGCACCGCGACCCTCTCGGTCACAGTGCGGGTCGAGACGACATCGCCCTTTTCATTTCGTTTCACGACCTCGCGCTCCACCGGATGGTCGATGAAACCCGCGCGAAATCCCGAGCGGCAGAGTTCCAGCCCGACCATGTAATCCTCGGCAAGCTGGCCCTCGCGGAAGGGGCCCGAGGCATTTTTTGACGCTAAAAATTCCAGCGCCTTTCGCGAGAACGCAGTCCCGACACCGGCGGATGGCACCACGCCGCCAATCGCCTCGCGGGAATACATGTCCTTCACATGCCACTCGGCAAATTCATCGAGATAGGAATTTCCCACCCAATACCGCCACGGCGTGAGCTCCAGCGGAAAGACGGGAATCTGGCCCATGTCGAGGAACTCGGGAACATAGTGGTTGTAAACCTTGAGAGTGAGCGGGTGCATGACATCCTCGGCGTCGTGCAGGGCGATGATGTCGTATTGCCTGCGGCCGGGAATTTCCCGCGCCTTCATGGCCTCGTAGATGGCATTCAGGCAATCGGCCTTGGAAGTCGGACCGGGACGGCGTGTCACTGCCTTGTGGATGCGTGGCGAGATGCGCGTCAACTCATCGACGCAGCGGTTCGTCTCGAGATCGTTTGGATAAACGCCAATGAAAATATCGTAGCGCTCGTAGATGAGAATCCTCCGCGCATAGTCGGCCATGCGGTTGATGATTCCGCCCTCCATCCATGCCGGGACGAAAATGGCGATGAGCTTTTCAGGTTCGTTTTTGAGTTGCTCCAGCGAGACCGGGCGCGCCCTGCGATTGCCTCGAAGGTAGCGCAGGAATTGCATATCGAAGAAAACATCATCGATCCCGAAAACGAGGAATCCGATGGCCGAGATGTAGGCCAAAACGACAAAAAGAGTGTGCAGTGTGTCCATAGGAATTACCAGCGGAGGGACAGTGAAACGGTGAGACGGAAGTCCGAGTAATTCGCGGCCGTGTCTCCCCGGGTGTTGTTGCTGTTTCGGCCGAGGTAGGTTCCGAGCACATAATCCACGCTCGTCGTGAGAACGGCGGCGCCGACGGGTGCTGTGACGAAGCGCATTCCCGGCCCGGCCTCGAAGTAGTTGTCGTAGTAGTTTCCCTTCGTATCCATCGTCAGGTTTTCGAGTCCGTAGATGTCAACGGCGGCCGCCTTGCCGAATTGCATGATGCGCGCGCCTTGGCGTGACTGTCCGTAGGCGAGGCAGTCCGGCAAGCGGCTGTAATAGGCGGCATCGCCGCCGGCCTCAACAAACCAGTCGAAGCGAAGTCGCACCGGGGACCAGTTGTTGAGGGACCAGCGGGATGTCTGGCTTTTGGAGGGAAGTGTGGAGAGACCGCCGGGGGATGCGGCTTCAAGATCACTGGTCGTCCATTCGCGGCCGGGTCCCCAGGCCCAGTAGCCATTGAGGCCGGCTATGATTTCGGCGAACCAGTTTCCATCGTGCTGCTCGGTGCCGCGAAGGTCCTTCTGAACGCCCCCGAGGACATAGAGGACAAACGATTGGTTGTAGAACGGACGAATGCGCGCGCCGGCATGGAAACCGGCGAGGTTTTCGTTGTAGATGGTGGGAATTCCCTCGCCGGGTCCACCGCTTGTATTTGTGGAGTCGAGGCTGAAGTCGGCTTGCACAAAGGGCTCGATCCACCGCGCACCGGGAATAAAGGTTCCTTCGCGGAGACGCCCGGAGGAGACGCCGATGTTATAGCGGGAGAGGTAGGTGCCATAGAGGTCCAACTCGCCCCAGGCCCAGCGCTCGAGATTGTGGGAGGGCCAGAGGGCGTCGATCTCGGCGGCTGCGACGCGACTCAGCGTGGCGTCGCCACCCTGATCGCGCACATCGCGCCAGATTTCAAACGCCTCGACACGGCGGCCCTGCTCTGCCAGCAAGGCGGCCAGTTGAAGACGCGCACGGGGATCCGGGTTTTCCCCATCGGCAATATCACGAAGGACAACGATGGCGGCCAGTGGATCGCCCAGACGCTGGAGGGCGGCGGATTTTTCCATAATCAATTCGCTGGTCGCCTCGCCATTTCGCTCGAGTTGATCAATTGCCTGAACCGCCTCCTCGTCGCGCCTTGCGCTGATGAGATCATAAGCCGCCTGCTGGCGATCAAGCTTTGCCTGACGGGCGCGGAATTCCGCTTGGCGGCGGAGATCCTCGGCGGATGGTGGACGCGCGCGGGCGGCTTCCTCAAGGGCTTCGGCGTGGTCGAGCGCCTTGAGGCTGCCAACCGCCATGGATGCGATATCGGCGTTCCAGGATTTTGCCAACTCGTTGAAAAGCCCCCGCGCCTCGGCATTTCGCCGGTCGAAGACAAGCGCCGTGGCCAGGCGGAATCGAAGCCCCTCGTCGCCGGGAGTCGATTCAACGGCCTTTTCCAGAATCACGATGGCTTCGGCATGTCGGCCTTGGTTTGCCAGCGAAGCCGCCTCGGAAACCGGATCAACCGTCTCCGCGCCGAGTGGGGCCGCGACGAACATCAGAGCCAATAAAAAAAGACAAATCGGTTTCATGGGATTTCAACTTCTGGGAACGGAAAAACGGGTGACGGGATCGATGACCGGGAGGCTGGATGAGCGCGCCGTCTCCACAGCGACCATCATGTCCTGGAACCGCATCCATGCAGGAATCAAGACCACAGCCAACCCACCGCGCAGGCTGGAAATGCCGCGAATCATTTTCAGGATTTCGGCATTTGCGGCACCATCCAGGCCCGCATGCACATTCGCAGGAAGAAGCCATCCGCCCTCGGGAAGACGGAGCGGCACGGCGCTGGCGTAGGGGACAGGTGCCTCGCCCGGGATGCGCTGGACGAAGGCATTTCCCACTTCAAGCCCGGATGCAACGAAGGGCGTATCCTCCGTGCCCTCGACTCGAATGCCCTCCTTGCCAAACGCCTCGACCTGCTCGGGGCCGTTCCCGCCGCGCAAGAAGACCCGTCCCCCGTGGGCCTGCGCATAACGGAGGCCGTCCAAAAACTCGTCGCGCGGCGTTATTTCAACGCCGGGAGGAACATCCTTCATCTGTGCTGTCACGACGAAGGGCATTTTTAGGCTTTCGAACAAATCCACCAAACGCCGGAGTGCGGCGGGATTGCAGGACGGGTTGTAATCCTGAATCACAAACACCATCGCCGGTGTGGCCTCTTGCGAGACACCATAAAAGTCGAGCAGGACATCCGAGAACAGCATGGAAAGCGGCGCATCCGTCGGCAGGGCGGCGAAGGCCATGCGGTTGCCGACCTTCCAAGCCAGCGGTGTTGTTCCCTTGAAAGTCGTCGCTGCAGCCAAAACCCGCGCGCCGGAACGCGGTTCTCCGTAGAAGGGATCCACCCTCAGAGTCCACTCCGCACCCCGATAATTGAGCTTGGTTTTTTCAAGGGGAGAAGACGCCTTGGCGTTGCTGGATGGAGTCTCCGAGGCGAAACAAGCCGCCGCTCCGATGGCCATCACAGGCTTCGACGATTCTTCGAGGGCTTTCAAAACGCCCGGCTGCAATTTGGGGAATCCCGAAATGCCGGCCAACACGATGAAGTCGGCCTTCTGCAAATCCTCATCCGTCACCTTCGAATCCACGAGGGTTTGCACACGGGTCTCGAAGCGCTTCAGTGAGGCCTCGACGGGCGCGACTTCATTGACGAGCGAGAAAGGCTTCGAAAGCGTGTCGTGGATGACGAGCGTGTTGGACGGCGCCGGGAAGGCCGCTGTGCCGCACACGAAAACCAGTGCCAATGCGAGGAAGATGGTCTTCACAGTTCGTCTCCGTTTTTTTGGTTTCGACGACGGCGGACGACGATGCGCTGGAGGAGATAAAGCCCTGCCATGACAGCGAACGAGACGCCTGCGATCCAGTAGTTCACACTTTGCGTCAGAAATCCGGCCTCCGTCTTGTCCATGCGCCGGTCCTCGATGTCCGCCGGTGTCGTGCCTGTGGCAAAGCCGGTGAGGATTTGATGGGACAGGGAGACCTCTTGAATAAAACGCACATCATAGGTGATGACACGCCCCTCCGCATCAGCCGCCGCCACCGTGCCACTCAAACGCTCCGAGATGCTGCGATCCGTGAGGAGATCAATCGTGGTTTTTCCACCATAACCATCCAGCCCACCAATCGTGGCGAAGAGTTCGCCCTTGGACCAAGGGGATGGCAGGAGCTGCACAAAGCTGAGGGAGGAGTCAAAATCGGCCACAGACACTGCCTCACCGCGCAGCATAATGGAACCGGTATTCGACTCCGTGCCCTCGATGGCGAGGCGCAAGTTTTTGCCAAGGGCCATCGGCCACTGGAAGGCAGACCCCAGAATCAGTCCGGAGCGGCCTTCGAGACGCGTGGGATCAGGAGGCAACCCTGGACCATAAGTCGCCACCTGCGGCCAGAGCACCGGCATATCGGACAACTGGCGACCCAGGTGGATGCCGATGGTTTTCAGAAGTTCATTTCGCTCCGGACTGCTCTCTGCAGGCAGCAAAATGGCGGCGCGCCGCAGAAATGCGTCGCGAAGGCAGAGCGATCCCAGGCGGCTGAGATCGTTGATCACAATCGAGGTGGATGGGATATTCAGCATCGAATTTCCTCCCAGCGAGACCCAGGCCCGCTCGTCGTTGCGGTGGGCGCAATCAACCGTGCCGATATCCAAATAGCTGGAGACGGAGAGGGTCGAGGGATCCCGCCCTGTGATGCCTGCCGGAATGGCAAGGCGCTGACGGGTTCCAGAAGCATTCTGAGGCGTCAGGGCGACGCTGCCGATCACGACATCGTTCAGGCGCACATCGAAGGCGGATGTCTTGTCGAGCGCCCCGGAGTGGGAGAGATCCACATCCAGATACCCTCCGGGCGTGGTTTGATAGCTCGGGGGGAATGAAATGTTCCGCGAGGTTTGATTGCGGAAAAGTCCGCGCAGGACGATGTCCCCACCCCGCAGGGAGGCGAGCGCGATCTCACCCGGCACCGGTTGGGCCAACTTCTCCGCGATAGGTGAAACGGCAGGCGCTGCCGTGATGATCCATGGATTGGATGGAACATTCCGAAGGGCCGTTTCGCTGCCGAGGGTTTGCGCGGCTTTTTCCAAGCCTGCGGAATCCGCTCCACTGATGAGCATCCAGCGTCTTTGGGAATCTGCGGATCCCGTAATGATCTCCGCAACCATCCCCTCCCCTTCGCCAAGGGATGCCAGGCATTTTTCAATATCCGGCGGGAGCGGAGTCTTTGCGAGGTGGGAGCGCAGGCCGATCAGCAGTCCGTTTCTGGCGGTGGATTCCCTCGCGAAGGCCGAGATATCTTTCACCTGCACGGCATCGGGATCCGTGTAGATGGTCTGTCCCATGCGGGAGGCGGCTATGAGAAGTGTGCGGAGTTCCGCCTCGCCCGCCTCGCTTGGCACGAGCAGTGAGACAACAGGCTCGGGACGCGTTGGGGAGGCCGGCCGGCGGAACTCCGCGAGATTCATGAGCGCAGGTTCTGTGAGAGATTCCGGGAACCGCTGAATCTCCGGGAAAAGGGACGCGCGGGAGCATGCGACCTGAATGCGGCTGCCCGCGCCGAGTTCGACCCAGGCGGCGGGATTGTCCACATCGCGGCAAGGCGATTGCGTGGTTTGCAGAAGGCAACTCACGGTGACGCGGTTCCAACCGGGCTGGAGAAGGTCGGCGGCGAGCGGGATGGAAATTTTGCCGCGATCCTGCGAGTCCGGGGCCTCTTTTTTTGTTCCAAGCCGGACGCTCGTGATCTCGCGGTTGTTCAATTGAACGCTCATGGTCGAGACATCCGGCAAGAGGAGCGGCGAAGCCTGCCAGAGCAGGGTCAGCTCGCTCCCCGGCTCGAGGCGCACATGCTCGGGAAGTTTGAAGGCGAAGTCTTTTTTCGAAAGCACGCCTTCGATGCGCATCTGGTCCTTCTCAAAGAGGGGAACCTCGAAGGTCCCGGGAGGGCGATCGGCGGCGACCGCTTCAAGCGCGGCAAGCCCCATCCCGGCGGCGACCAGCGCCGCGAGGAGTGCGGAGTGCATTGACATTTTGGAAAGGTTCGGAGTTTTCACGGAGCGCACCCTAAAAGACCTTCCCCCGGCGCGGTATGGGGACTAACCCCTACGATCCCAACCCCAACGCGCGCCCCGCAATATACGCATTGCGAAAAAGGCCCCGCTTGGCTGTAATGCCGCATCCGAATTGACCGATGGCCGAAAAAATTGCCCAAGAATCCCGATCCCTCGAAACCTCCATGCAACGCATCTCCGAAATCGTCACTGCGATGGAAGAGGGCAACCTGCCATTGGAGAAGCTGATTGATTGCTACGAAGAAGGCATCGCCCTGGTGAAGGACTGCCAGGAAAAACTGGATGCGGCCGAGAAGCGCATCCAAATCATCACGCGCGACGCCCGTGGAGGCGTTGGCCTTGCCGAGTTCGAGGAACAGGAAGACTGAGGCATGCCTGAACACATTCCCGGCCCGTTGCTGGCCAAAATCCATTCACCGGCAGATGTCCAGGCACTGCCATCCGAGCAACTGCCTCACCTCGCGCAGGAGATTCGCGAGGAGTTGATCGGTGTCCTTTCCAAGACAGGCGGCCATCTGGGGCCGAATCTGGGCGTGGTCGAATTGACGATCGCCCTGCACCGCGTCTTCAACACGCCGAAGGACAAGTTTGTTTTCGATGTGAGCCATCAAGGCTATGTCCACAAGCTCCTCACAGGCCGCCTCGACCGGTTCCCCTCGATCCGCCAATACGAGGGACTGAACGGCTTTCTCCTGCGCAGCGAGAGCGAGCACGACTGCTACGGCGCGGGCCACGCCGGCACCGCCCTCTCGGCCGCCCTCGGAATGGCCGCCGCGCGCGACCAGGTTGGCTCCGACGAGCATGTCGTCTGCGTCGCGGGGGATGCCGCCTTCACCTGCGGCGTGAGTTTCGAGGCGCTCAACAATGTCGCCGCGACCACCAAGCGACTCATCATTGTTCTCAACGACAACGAGTGGTCGATTGCCAAAAATGTGGGCGCCGTGGCGGATTACCTGAACCGTCTGGTCACCAATCCGGCCTACGCGAACCTCCACGAAAATGCCGCGCGGGTCCTCGAGTGGATCGGTGGAAAAACCGCACGCAAACTGGCCCACAAGGCGGAGGCGGGTTTGAAGAGCCTGCTCGCGCCGAGCGTGATTTTTGATGACCTCGGCATCCGCTACTACGGCCCGATCGACGGCCACGACATCCCACTCCTCACCCAAACCTTCGAGTTTTTAAAAACCCAGAACGAGCCGGTCATCCTGCATATCCTCACGCAGAAAGGCAAAGGCTACGCGCCTGCGGTGGAGAAGCCCGACAAGTTTCACGGGCTTGGCAAATTCCACCTCGACACGGGCGAGACGGTCGCCTCCCCCACCCCGACCTACTCCGAACTTCTCGGCACGAAGCTTGCCGATTTCGCCGACGACAATAACAAGATCGTCGCCATCACAGCCGCCATGCCGACCGGCACGGGCCTGATCAATTTTGCCAAGCGCCACCCCGCGCGTTGCCACGATGTCGGAATCGCCGAGGAACACGCCGCCCTCTTCGCCTGCGGCATGGCCACACGGGGCCTGAAACCCTTCGTCGCCATTTACAGCACCTTCATGCAGCGAGCGTATGACATGATCATTCACGACATCGCCCTGCAAAACTTGAATGTCGCCCTCTGCATGGACCGCGCCGGCCTCTCGGGTGATGACGGCCCCACGCACCACGGTCTCTTCGACATCGCCTACCTGCGGCCCGTTCCGGGGATCCTTCACATGCAACCCAAGGACGAGGCGGAGTTCACCGACATGCTTTGGACGATGGTGAACCACGACGGCCCCTGCGCCATCCGCTACCCGCGCGGCACTGGCACGGGCGCCATCCCGGCGAAGAAGCCGAAGCTCCTTGAGATCGGAAAATCCGAGGTTCTCCGCCACGGCACCAAGGCCGCGATCTTTGCGCTCGGCAACATGTGCGAACTCGCCATTCCCGCCGCAGAGGAACTCGAGAAGCTCGGCGTCTCCACCGCTGTGATCAACGCCCGGTGGATCAAGCCGCTGGACACAGCCACCCTTGAATTCTTCGCCGGCGGTTGCGAGGTGATTTGCACGATGGAAGACCATGTGCTCACAAACGGCTTTGGCGCCTCTGTGATCGAACACCTCTCCGACCACCAAATCAAGACGCCTGTCGTCCGCATCGGCTGGCCCGACCAGTTTATCGAACACGGCACCGTGCCGATCCTGCGAGCCAAACATGGATTGACCGTTGACGCCACCGTTCAAAAAATCCTCGCCGCCTTGAAATCCAGCCTCACCACCACGGCGGCAAAGGCCACATCAGCCGCTTAAACACAAACCATCTTCCCTCGCTCCCAGACACCTATGAAATTCCGGACGAAATTGATTCTTTTATTTGTCGCCATGTCACTGGCAACAAACGGCATGCTTTTTATATTAAATTCTTGGCAAGCCGGCAAAATGCTACGCGAACAGATCGCAACCACCGCCCTTTCCGTTGCTGCCACAGCCTCGGCAGTGATCGACGGAGAAAAGCACAGCGAGCTGAGCATGAATCCAACGGAGTCGAGTGCGGTTTACAAAGACCTCGAGGCACAACTCCGCAAAATCAGGGATGCCAACCGCCGCGACGATGTCCAGATCAAGTTTGTTTACACCCTCATGCCCAGCCCGAAGGATAAAGACTCCATCATCTTTGGCGTGGATGCCGAGGAGGAGGGGCCAGACAAATCGCTTCCGGGTGATATCTACAAACAAAAAGACGACCCGCGCGCATTGCCCACCAGGTTTGATATCAACCAAGTGCAACCCGTCTTCGTCGAGGACCAGTGGGGCACATGGCTTACCGCGAACTCTCCCATCCGCACCAGCACAGGCGAGTCCGTGGGCGTCGTGGGTGTCGATATCGATGCCAAACGCGTCATCGGCGAACTCAACGCCCTCAAGATGCTCGGATTTTTTGCGCTGCTCGTTTCCGTCATCATGGCGATTGCGCTGGCTATTTACTTTTCAGTGCATCTCGCCCGCCCGCTTGGAAAGTTGCGCGATGCGGTCGTCGCAATCGGAAACGGCAAGCTCGAGACCCGGTTGGACACGAGCACAGGCGACGAATTTGCAGAGGTCGCGCATGCGGTCAACGACATGGCCGCAGGACTCCAACAACGCGATGTCTTCAAAGGAACACTCGTGCGCTACATGTCCGGCCAACTCGCGGATAAGATCATAAGCTCCGGAAAAATGCCCGACCTCAAAGGCGAGCGCCGCAAGATCACCGTCCTCTTCGCCGATGTGCGCGGCTTTACCAGCCTCTCCGAGAAACTCGCTCCGGAGGATGTCTTCTCTCTCCTGAACGATTATTTCGACAAGATGATCGACGAGATCTGCAAAAACCACGGCATGCTCAACAAATTCATGGGCGATGGATTGATGGCTGTCTTTGGCGCGTTGGACGAGGATACCTACCAAGAGGAAAATGCCATCAAAGCCGCTCTCGGAATGCGTCGCGTCCTCGATGGAATGCGCGAACGCTTCCAAGCCGAGCGTCAGATCGACCTGAAAATCGGCATCGGCATCAACACCGGTATCGCACTCGTGGGAAATATCGGCTCCAACCAACGCATGGAATTCACCGCCATCGGTGACACCGTGAATCTCGGCTCCCGCCTGGAATCGGCGACCAAGGAACTCGGCACAGATATCATCGTGAGCGAATACACCTATGTGGCCGCGCGAGGCCATTTCCAATTCCGACCGCTCGGCCAAATCTCGATCCGTGGACGCGAAAACCCCGTCACCGCCTACGCCGTCGAGGGCTGAGAATCAATCGAGGAAGCTACAGATATACTCGCAAATCCCCTCGGCCACCGAGATATCGAAACCCGAGTTGGCGGGAACATCAAAGAAACCGCCCGCCGCAACGGGAACCCTCTCCCCGCCTCCATCGACCTTCACCACGCAGGAGCCGGACACAATTTCCATCCGCTCCGCTTTTCCCGTGCCGAAGTGGTAATCCCCCGGATAGATCAACCCCAGCGTCTTCTTGCTCCCGTCCGCAAAAACGAGGCTGTGGCTCACGACCTTGCCATCAAAATACACATTGGCCTTGGTGGGAACTGTGACATGGGAAAACTCGGATGGGATGGCGGACATAGGCGGGTGACTTTGAAGAGTTCGGCAAAGCCACTCAAGTCCTGATTGGTGGTTCTCGGGCCAAAAGAAAAGGGGCTCCCGAAAATGGGAGCCCCTTCCTTTGGATTATTTGCGTGAGTGCTTAGGCTTGGGGAGCCGCAGCGGCTTGATCGCGCTCTTTCATGGCGGCCTTGCGGCTGAGTTTCACGCGGCCTTTGTCATCAACGCCGATGCATTTGACCCAGATGGAATCACCCATCTTCACGACATCCTCGACCTTGTTCACACGGAAGTCGGCGAGTTCGGAGATGTGGCAGAGACCGTCCTTGCCTGGCAGGACTTCGACGAAGGCGCCGAATTCCTTGATGGAAACGACTGTGCCTTGGTAGAGCTCGCCGATGGTGATCTCCTTGGTCATGCCGAGGATGATTTCCTTGGCGCGTTTCAGGCTGTCACCGTTATTTGAGTAGATGTGCACGGATCCGTCGTCCTCGATGTTGATTTCGGCACCGGTCTCGGCAACGATGCCTTTGATCGTTTTGCCGCCCGGGCCAATAATGAGGCCGATTTTGTCAGGGTTGATGCGGATGGTTTCGATGCGTGGCGCGTATTGGCTCAACTCGGCGCGAGGTGCGGCGAGGACGCCGTTCATCACATCGAGAATTGCTCCACGGGCTTTTTTTGCCTCGGCGACGGCTTCAAACATGATCTCGTGGGAGATGCCGGGAAGCTTGAGGTCGAGTTGGAAACCGGTGACTCCGGTGTTTGTTCCGCAGAGTTTGAAATCCATGTCGCCGAAGTGGTCCTCGCTGCCGATGATGTCGGTGAGCGTGGTGTAGCGCTTCAGGGTTTCGCCTTCGTATTCGGTCACGAGGCCGACGGAGATGCCGGCGACAGGGGCCTTGAGTGGCACGCCTGCGTCCATGAGGGCGAGAACGCCCGCGCACACGCTGGCCATGGAGGTGGAACCATTGGATTCCATCACCTCGCTGACGACGCGGAGTGCGTAGGGGAAGTCTTTTTCACTCGGAATGACCGCCTCGATCGAACGCTCGGCGAGGGCGCCATGGCCGATTTCGCGGCGGTTTTGACCACCGAAACGACCGGTCTCGCCCACGCTGAAGGGCGGGAAGTTGTAGTGAAGCATGAAACGCTTCGTGTCAGGTCCACCGCCGTAGCAGTCGATCATCTGGGCCTCCTCCGCCGGAGCGAGGGTGGCGATGCCGAGGGCCTGGGTTTCGCCACGGGCGAAGAGGGCGGAACCGTGTGTGCGAGGCAGAAGACCCGCCTCGCCGGAGAGAGGGCGGAGGTCATGGAATCCACGGCCGTCACAGCGCTTCTGGCGGTCGAGAATGCTGACGCGGAAGGCTTTTTTCTGCAGGTAGTCGAAGGCCTGGGAAATTTCGAATTTCGAAGCGGTCGGGAATTTTTCGAGCACGGCTTTTTCGACCTCCTCGCGGAGTGTGCCGATCGCCTTGCTGCGGGCGACTTTGCCCGATGTGTAGATGGCGGATTCGATGCGGTCGCCTGCAACTTGGTAGGCGACTTCGGAAATCGAGTCGGCAACCGAGAAGAGCGGCACATTCCGTTTGGCTTTGCCGACTGCTGCGGCGAGGTCGCGCTGGGCTTGAACGATGACGCGCACGGCGTCGCGGGCGAAATCGAGGGCTTTGTTGAATTCCGCTTCGGGAAGCTCGGTGGCGGCACCTTCGATCATAATGACCTTCTCACCATCGCCGACATAGACGAGGTCGAGGTCGCTGTGCTCGCGGTCGGAATGGGTGGGGTTGATGACGAACTCGCCATTGATGCGGCCGACACGAACAGCTCCGACAGGCCCGGCGAACGGAATGTCCGAAACGCAAAGCGCGGCGGAGGCGCCGTTGATCGAGAGCATGTCCGGATCGTTTTGACCATCCGCACTCAGAAGAAGCGTGATGATCTGAGTGTCGTAAAGGTAGCCCTTCGGGAAGAGCGGACGCAGAGGACGGTCGGTCATGCGGGCGGTGAGGATTTCCTTCTCAGTGGGACGGCCTTCGCGTTTGAAGTAGCCGCCTGGGAATTTGCCGACTGCGGCGGCCTTTTCCTTGTATTCGACGGTGAGCGGGAAGAAGTCTTGGCCTTCCTTGATGGTGGTGGCCGAAACGGCTGTGACGATCACGATGGTGTCGCCGCAGCGGACGGTCACGGCGCCGTCGGCGAGTTTCGCAAGTTTGCCGGATTCAAAAATGATGGGTGAGGAGCCCGCTTGGGCTGTTGTGGTATGGGACATGATATATATATGTGCGTAAGTGCCAGCCAGAGATTGGCGGGCGGATTTTAGGAAAAAGCCCCGCTGATAAACGGGGCTTTGAGTGAGGAAGTCGCGTTACTTGCGAAGGTCCAATTTTTCGAGGACCGTCGCATAGCGGCTTGCGGCCGTGCGCTTGAGATAATCCAGCAAACTGCGCCGTGTGGCGACGAGCTTGAGCAATCCACGACGGGATGCATGATCCTTCGCGTTGACTTTCAAGTGCTCGGTGAGTGAGCTGATTCGTTTCGTGAGGAGCGCGATTTGAACATCTGCGCTGCCGGTGTCTTTTTCGTGAAGGCGGAGGGAATCCGCCCCGTTAACTACTGCTGCTTTTGCCATTTGTTATTTCGTTTTGTTAATGAAGGCGGAAAAGGTCTCACTCGAGGGGCGCGAGGGCAAGGAGAAAGTCATCGCGAAATTAAATTGGGATACACGGGCGGCCTCGGTATAACACACAGCCATGAAAGTCCGCCTGACCAAAGATTTCATTCTCGAAGCCGCTCAAAGCCTGACGAAGGTCCCCGCCGGACACAAGTGCGCCAGGTTGCACGGCCATACCTTCACAATCGAAATCACGGTCGAGGGCGAGGTGAATCCCGAGACAGGCTGGCTCTACGACCACGCACTCATCAGCGCGGCGATGAAACCAATCATCGAACAACTCGACCACTCGTATCTGAACGATGTGCCCGGACTGGAAAATCCCACTATTGAAATGATGGCCGGCTGGCTCTGGAACAAACTCTCACCCCAACTGCCCGGACTCGCCGAAATCGTGATTCACGAGACTCCGTTCGCCCGCTGCAGCTATCGCGGCGAGTAGGCATCTCAAGCCGCGCGGCGGGAGGGAGCCAGAAGAATCCTTGCGCCAATAAAGGCTGTGCAGGCACCCAGCAGGATGAGGACTCCGCAGGCCGTGACGAGCGCCCAGTTCGATTCGCGGAAATTTTTAAGAAGCGCAAGAGCCGTCGAAGCGAAAGTGGTCGCAAACATCAACACCGCCGGAATCAGGACAAACAGGAAGCGCCGTCCGTGGTCGCGGAGCCACACGGCGGCAACCAACAACGCCATGGCACCCATCATTTGATTTGCGGAGCCGAAGACCTGCCAGAGCACAGGCAGCGTGTTTGAGCGCGAGAGCAAAAACATGAGACCGGCACAGAGGAGTGTGTTGAACCAGACCCCGCGCAGGATCGCCGGTGGATTCCGGAAAACGAAACGCCACACCTCCTCCAAAAGGTAGCGGTTCAACCGCACGGCGACATCCAGCGTGGTGACCACAAAGCCCTCCAGAAGCAAGATGCCGAGCACTGTGCCGGTCCACACCGGGAGCCCGAATGCGAGATTCACGAGACTTCCGGTGGCGAGGGAAATCGCAAGAACGGGATTCTTCTCGGCATAGGTGAGCTGCAGGTAACTCTGCCAATCCAAACCAATCAGAAGCGTGAGAATGATCGATACAGCCAAGAGCGATTCGAGGAGCATGGCATTGTAGCCCACCTTGCCGGCATGCCGCTCGCAGGCGAGTTGGCGGGCGGTTGTGCCACTGGAAACCAAACAATGAAACCCGCTGATCGCCCCGCAGGAGACTGTAATGAAGAGCATCGGCCAGAGAACGCCGACATACTGCAACCCGGTGTCGAGGCTCCATGCCGGAATGACCTCGGCAGGATTTTGAGGAGCGGCAGGGATTGATGGGAATTTCCCGCTCACACCCGCCACCACGAGCCCGGCCACAACAGCCAACAAACCAGCGTAGAGGATTTGGACATTCACGAAATCCCTCGGCATCAGAAGGAGCCATACGGGAATGGCCGATGCGAGGATCACATAAAATGTCATGAGCAGCCGCCAGACATCGGCCGTCACAACAATCGGGAAGTAGATTCCCAGAACAACAGAAGCTCCGCAAAGGAGAGAGGCACTCGCGTAATTCAACCATGCCGGCGTGTGGAGCCGATAGATCAGGAGGCCGAGAACCGGAGCGCAGAGCGTGATGAAAAGGACACTCGTTGAAGCAATACCCCCGATGCGGGCGAGAACAACAGGGCTTCCATCCTTCACCGCCACGACCGTGGGCAATCCCCCACCCTTGTGAAAAGGATGCATGCCCATGTGGTCTGCCGGCGCCTGCATGGCAGACTGCAACTCCGCCGGAGTGCCCGGTTCCATTCCCAGCTTCGCCGCCGGATACATGCTCGTGAGCGCGGTGACACTGAGATTGAGAAATGTCGCCGTGATCATGAAAAGCCCGATCACCAGAAAACTCACGATGCACACATAGCCGAAAGGCCCGAGATACTCGCGCGCGATGTCGGCGACGGAACGCCCCTCCTCGCGGGTCGAAATAAAAAGCGTCACCATATCGTGAACGCCCCCCATGAGCGTGGCTCCTATCACGATCCAGACGAGCGCGGGCAGATATCCGTAAACCACAGCCAGCGTCGGTCCCACAATCGGCCCGGCTCCGGCAATGGCGGCGAAATGGTGTGCGAAAAGAATGTAGGGCTTGGTCGGCAGAAAATCCGTGCCGTCGTTTTTTGAAACAGCGGCAGTCGGCCGGGCAGGATCAACACCGAGGGCTCGTTCCACGAAGCGGCTGTAAAACCGGACTCCGAGCCAATAGCAGAGGAGCGTTGCACAAAGAATACCAAGGAGGAGCGGGCCCATGCCGCGCGATATTGTCGGCGCATCGGTTTTCGTGCAAGCATGCCCACATGATCACAACCAAAGTGGCAGGCCTCCTCGGATTCCTCGGTGTCGCACTCGGTGCCTTCGGTGCCCACGGACTCAAAAACATTCTCGCCACAAACGACACCGCCACGATCTGGCAAACAGCCGTGCTCTACCACCTGCTCCACGCGGTGGCCTCACTCTGGGCCTCCGGCCGCAGCGCCGCAACAGTCTGGCTCTGGACGACCGGCGTCGCCGTTTTTTCGGGCTCCCTCTACATTCTCGCCATCACGAACATCCGCTGGCTCGGAGCGGTGACACCCATCGGGGGCCTCCTCCTCCTCGCCGGGTGGGCGCTGGTGATTTTTTCAAAAGCCAAAGCGCAATCCCATTGAACAAATCCGCCCGTGGATGGTCTTTTTTTGGAGTTCCATCAAGACTATGAAAAAACCTACACGCGCCACGGCACAGCTGGCATTGGGCCTGTTCTTGGCCATCGCCACCTCCGCCATAGCCACAGACTCCCAACCTCAAAAATCACCCCTGAATTCCGGGATGGATGTCCAAGAGGACGCCACAAACTACTCGGTCCGCTTGACCGTGCCGGAAACGACGGATGTGAATGTCCGCCTCGCCGGCTCGACACTGATTCTCGACTCCGGCGCCTCCGGCAACGGGATTCGCCACGAACAGCGCGTCACCCTTCCCCAAGCCCGGCCTGATGCGGCACTCGGGATCAAGCGGGCGGGCGGACAACTTGTCATTTCCATCCCCAAAGGCGAACCCCGCGCGGCGGGAGCAATTCAGAACCTGCCTTCAAGCATCTCCTTGGATGCCGGATTCGACGCCCTTCGCGACCAGGTCCTCTCGCAAGCCGCCGGCATGCTTCAGGAAATGAACAAGGAGGAAAACTCCGCCGGCGGCGCGACTCCCGCGCAAGACCTCTTCGGCAGCCTCCTTGGCAGCATCGCGCCCCAATTGAAGACCGGCCCGACAGCCTCCCGCTTCCAAATCGAAGACCGTGGCGACGCCTACATCCTCACCTCCACCCTCCCCGAAGAGCAGGCCCGTAATGTCAGCGTGAATGTGGACAACGAACGCAGCATCACCATCACCTCCAAACACGAAAAACAATCCGCATCCGGCGGCGCCACAGCCTTCAGCTCCGGCTCCTCCACCCAGTCCATGACACTCCCCGGCCCCGTCCGCGGCGAAGAACTCAAAATGGACTACAAAAACGGCCGCCTCGAAATCCTCCTCCCGAAAAAGTAGGAAATCCCCGGAAAACCCGCACCAGGAGCGCATTCGAGAAAGACAAAAAATTTGGACGATCGTCCAAAAATTTTGTCTTTCGTAAAAAAATCGTGGTGTGGTTTTTTGAAGGGGGGTTAGTTTTTTTCGTCGGCGAGGATGGAGGCGACTCGCTTGACGGCGGGGGTGGAGAGCATTTCCGACCAGGAGGAGCGGGTGAATTCGACGGCGGCGCCGGGGAGGAGTTCCTGCCAGGGGGCGCTGGATTCGGAGAGGTCGGCGGGAAGGATGATAGTGGCGGGGATGTCGCAGGCGGGGAATCGGTAGTTTTTCAGGATCGCCTCGTGGCGTGTTGCGGCCGCGTTTGAGGGCGGGCGGGGTTCCATGCGGGAAGGTGTGGATGGACGCTTGAAGGCGCTTTTCATGGACGCGAGCCAACCGCCGGTGGCGGGTCGGTCGGTTGGAGGAGGCATGGCACCGATCAAAACCAACCGGGGGAGCGGACGGCCTGCGGCGTGAAGTTGGCGGGCCATTTCGAGGGCCACGATGGCGCCGAATCCGAAGCCGGCGAGTTGGAAATTCTGCAGTGGCGCGTCCTCGAAGAGGGCGGCGATGTATTGCGCGGCGGCACTCTCGATCGAGGGATGACACGCTTCTGGATTCAAGGCTCCGCGTGCTGCGATGCCGATCACCTTGCGGGAATTGTTCAAGGCGTGGAGAAGCTCGGTGTAGGAATCCGTGAGTCCATCCGCCGGATGAACGAGCACCAGCGTGCTTCCAGCGCCTCGGGAGCACATTTCGACGAGGGGCGTCCATGCGGATTGCGCCGTGCGCCTTGTCTGCGCCTGTGGTTCGGCCGCCTTGGGCGAAACAGAGGCGGCAGAGGGCCGGGGCTGGCTTGCGACAGGTTGGGCGGGCTTTGGCAGGGCGGATTCATCGATCCATCCGGCGCGGTTGAGGAGCCATTGTTTTTGGCAAACGGCCTCGCTGATGGCTTGGTCCGACAGGGCGTAAACACCATCGGGAGACACAAAGACATCCAGAGCCTGCGAAAAAAGCGCGCGAACGGATTTGATGGCATCCGCCGGGAAGAGGCCATTGGCCTTGCGGTTGCCGTTTTCCAGATAGAGATCACCATCCCAATCGCGCCAAGCGTTGAGGCCGGTGTCGAAGCCCAGCCTTCCGCCGGCATCGGGGAGGTTTTTCCATCCCGGAAACTTGAGGAAAAGACGACCCAGGTAACCTGGCGGAATTTCGAGTCCATCGGCATCGGCGATGAACGCTTCGCATTCGGCGGAGGGTTTTCCCACGGGAAGGCGCTGGGCATTTTTGCGGATCACGCTGGCGAGGCCGAGACCGCAGAGCGAAGCGGGGCTGAAAAACACAACCTGTCGCACAGGTGGCGTGGTTTGTTTTTGCCAGATGGAGGCGGATGCCAGAAGCGGCGAACCGGCCTCCACCGCGACACAGCGAAGCGTTGGCGAGCAGGGGTCGCCCTCGTGACCCCAGTCGGCGGCTTGGTTGGCCCACTCGGGCGTTGTGAGGCGAAGATGGGTGACCGGCGCGGCGGCGGAATCGACCATGTCGAAACCGGCCACATACGCCGTGCCGCCAGAAAGGAGGGGGATGAGCCATTCATCGAAAAACGCCCCACCTCCCGGCATGGAGCGGACGAGGAAAGAGTGGCCGGGCTGGAAATCGAGAATGCGTGCGGCTTCCAAGGCAGCCGAAACGAGCATGCCGTGCGTGAGGGCGCGCACCATGGGCGGAGCACCATCCGAGTGGCCGGGCATGGTGGCCGCCAGTTCATCGGGACCGACGATCTTGGGTTCGGCGGGGGAGGCTTCCAATGCATCCCATTCCTGATCGATCGTGATGCGGCGGCGCGTTCCGGCATCAATCGAAGCGGAGCTGGCTCCATCGCAAAAAACCAGGGCGACATCATGGGCAGCCAAAGTGGCCTCGACCCAGTCGGCAGGGGCGGTGGGATCGATCGCCAGGCACGAGTTGCCAGCCTTCCAAGCGCCGAGCATAGCCACGCTGATCCAAGCGGACGGGGACAAAAACAAAGCCGCGTGCCAACCGCCTGCAAGTCCCGTCTGGGCGAGATGCGCGGCGAGTTTGTCGGAGAGAACATCCAACTCCGCGTAGGTCATTTCGTAATCGCCGAATTTGACGGCAACAGCCTGGGGATTCCGTTGAAGGGATTTCCGGAAGGCCTCGACGATGGAGGCCGGTTGTTGGTGGATTTCAGGCCCTCGGGACCAGTCACGGAGCTGAAGGATTTCGTCGGGCAAAAGAACCGGCATGCGGTTCACGGGCTTGCCGAGATTTGTGGAGATCGACCCGATGATTTCGATGAGGCGGCCGAGAAAGTCCTTCAGGACAGGCTCCGATCCGAACGGACCGGTGAGCGAAAGCTCCAGGCGGGGACCGGGACGGGCCTCGAGAACCAGACCATGGAGGGTGGTTTGCTGAAGTTGGGCATCGAAGTTGATCCAGCGCGGCAGGGCGGTGTGAATGATGTCGTTAATGGACGACCCCCTCCAGGCGAAGGTGACCGGGATGTCCTGCAGGCTGAAATCCAGCCCGGAACCGCGCAACGCCTCGTCGCCTTCGATCCAGATGTTTTCGGACATCGCATCGGTGAGCGCCTGCTCGGCATCGAGCCAATCCCCCGCCGATTCGTTCCACGAGTGCACCACGGGGAGCCAGTTTTGAAAAAAGCCGGCCTCGGTGGAATCGCCACGGGCATCGAAAAGGGTGAGCATGACATTTCCCGTGGCTCCGAAGCGGCGAAGAAGGAGGGACCACAGGCAGCGGAGGGCGAGACTTTCCTCGAGGTCGTGGTCGAGGCAGAATTTCGAGAAGGCGGATGTTTTGTCGCGGTTGAGGAGGAGCGAGGAGCGAACCTGCTCGCAGCTTCCAAAGCGAGGCTCCAAGCGCAAAGGCGCCTCGGCATTCTTGAGAAAATCCGTCCATCCTTTGGGCTTGAGAAACTCCGGCAGGCTTCCTGCGGGAGAGAGGGGGGCCTGGCCCAGCGTGAGGAGGAGATCGAGCAGGACGCGGGTGATGGAAAATTCATCCAGCAGGAAGGCGGGCGCGGTCAGAAGATAGTGGCCGGCGCCGCCGGGAAGGCGGATTTCGTGGAAGCGGATGAGAGGAATGGCGATCGGCTCGAAATCGGCGAGGGCATCGGCTGCGAGAAGGTCGTTCCATTTCGAAGGGATTTCCTCTGCAGGAATGCTCTGCCAATCGAGGGAAATCCAGTGCGGTTCGGCCTTGTCCGCCTCGCGCACCATGACGCCATCCATCGTCTTGGTGAAAGCGGAGCGGAGGATCGGATGCCGCTGGATGACGACTTGCCATGCCTGCCGGAGAAAATCCGAATTCGTGCTTTCTCCGAAGCTGATCGAGACCTGGGTATTGGCACCCGGAGCGCAGGGCGCGCTCAAGTAGCGGTGGTAAGCCGCTGCCTGCATGGGATTCGCCGGGTATTGCCTCATGGTCTATCGGGATTTCACAGTCGACCGTCGGTGACAGCGCCTTCGGAGGCGGTGGAGACGAGCTTGGCGTATTTGGCGAGAACTCCGCGGTCGTAGCGAGGCTTCGGCTTCTTCCACTTCGCCAAGCGGGCCGCGATCTCCTTGGCCGGAATGTCGAGTGTGAGTGAGTGCTTCACGCCATCGATCGTGATCGGATCGCCATTTTTCACAATGGCAATCGCGCCGCCATCAAACGCCTCGGGAGTGATGTGTCCCACGACGAATCCGTGTGTCCCCCCGGAGAAGCGTCCATCGGTGATGAGTGCGACATCCTTGCCGAGACCGGCACCCATGACGGCGCTGGTGGGCGAGAGCATTTCGCGCATGCCCGGACCGCCGCGAGGCCCCTCGTAGCGGATGACGATGACATCACCCTTCTTGATTTTGTTGGCGAGGATGGCTTCAAGGGCCTTTTCCTCGGATTCAAAAACGCGCGCGCTGCCGCTGAATTTCTCGCCTTCCTTGCCGCTGATTTTGGCAACGGCGCCTTCCGAGGCGAGGTTGCCTTTGAGAATGACAAGGTGGCTGTCTTTTTTGATCGGATTTTTGATCGGGCGAATGATCTCCTGGCCTTTCGGGTAGGGTTTGAAGGGAGCGAGGTTTTGTTTGAGCGTCTTGCCGGTGACTGTGAGGCAGTCGCCGTGGAGCAATCCTTCCGCAAGCAGGGCCTTCATCATTGGCACGATGCCGCCGATCGCGACCAGCTCGGACATGAGGAAACGGCCGCTTGGCTTGAGATCTGCAAGAACCGGCACGCGACGGCCAATGCGGGTGAAATCCTCCAGCGTGAGCTTGATTTTGGCCGTATGTGCGATGGCGAGGAGGTGCATCACGGCGTTTGTGGATCCACCGAGGGCGATGATGACGGTGATCGCATTCTCGAGGGCCTCTTTGGAAATGATATCCGATGGCAGGATGCCGCGTTTGAGCATGTTCAGGACAGCGGCACCGGCGTTGCGGCAGTCCGCATTCTTCTGGGGTGAGACGGCGTTTTGGGCCGAGCTGTTCGGGAGACTGAAACCCAGAGCCTCGATGGCGGAGGCCATGGTATTCGCCGTATACATTCCACCGCAGGAGCCCGGCCCGGGGATGGCATTGGACTCCACATCGTGAAGTTCCTTTTTGGAAATCTTATTGGCGGCGCACTGGCCGACGGCTTCGAAAACCGAGACGACATCGAGTTGGCGCTTGGAGAGGCAGCCGGGAAGAATCGTTCCACCGTAAACAAAAACAGCCGCGCGATTCATGCGAACGATCGACATCATGCAAGCAGGCATGTTTTTGTCGCAGCCGCCGATGGCCACAAATCCGTCAAAGCCTTGGCAACCCACGACCGTCTCAATCGAGTCGGCGATGACCTCGCGCGAGACGAGAGAGTATTTCATCCCCTCGGTGCCCATCGAGATGCCATCCGAGATCGTGATCGTGTTGAAAATCGTCCCCTTGCCACCGGCCGCATCGACTCCCAATGCGGCTTCGCGGGCGAGTTGGTCGATGTGCATGTTGCAGGGGGTGACCATGCTCCATGTCGAGGCGATGCCGATCTGGGGTTTGGAAAAATCGCTCTCCTTGTATCCGACGGGGTAGAGCATGGCACGGCTCGGTGCCCTGCTGAGACCATCGAAAACGGCTGAGGAATACGGACGCATGTTGGGTTGGGACTTTGGCATGGTGAGGTGATGAAGACGGAATTATTCCGATTCGCCTTGGCGAAGAAAAGGCATTTTCACCACCCGGCGAGGGACAAAAAAACTCTCCACACTTTACAAGCCCCCTCGGAGGCGCGGATTCTGCCCGTTCACATGACAATTCTCGATCGACTCGAAAAAACACTCGGCCGCTTTGCGATTCCGGGCCTCATCCGGTATGTCGTGGCATTGAACGCGCTCGTCTTCATCCTGCTGACGCTTCAACCGGACTACATTCAAGCCCTGCAACTCGACCCCGGCGCCTTCCGCAATGGTGAAATCTGGCGCGCGGTGACATGGATTTTCATTCCGGAGACGATGAGTTTCTTTTGGATTCTCTTTTACCTGATCTTCACCTGGTGGCTCGGCGACATGCTGGAGGAAAGCTGGGGCGTCTTCCGCTTGAACGCCTATTATTTTCTGGGGATGGCGTTCTGCATTGTATCGGCGCTTCTTTTCGGAGCCGCCGGCGGCAACTTTTTTCTGAACCTCTCGCTCTTTTTGGCTGCAGCCACACTGGCACCGAATTTTGAGATCCTGCTGTTCATGATCATTCCCGTGAAAATGAAGTGGGTCGCGCTTTTCAGCCTCATCGTCCCTGCGGGATACCTGCTCTTCGGACCTCTCGACATGAAAATGATGGTCGTCATGTGCCTTGGGAACTACCTGCTGTTTTTCGCGCCCGCCTTCCTGAAAAACCGCGCGGAGTTGGTTCGCAATGGCGAGCGCCGCAAGCGCTTTGAGAAGGCGCTTCACAGCGAGCAAACGATTCACTGCTGCGAAGTTTGCAAGATCACCGAAGTCTCGAATCCGGATGCCGAATTCCGCGTGTCGGCGGATGGCAAGGAATACTGCACCGAGCACCTGCCCTCCCGCGCCAAGCAGGCGTGAGAGGGATCAAATCCCCGCCACGAGCGCGGGAATTTCGTGCAGGCCGCGAATGGTGTGATGAGGCTTCACCGCCGCGTGTTCCTCGGAACCCGGCACCTGCAGCCAGACTGCGGCGGCGAGTTGGGCAGTGAGCGCCCCGGCGATGTCACGCTCCAGACTGTTGCCGACCATCACGGCGCGGTCGGCCGAAACGCCAAGCTCGCCGAGAAGAATCTGAAAAATTTCAGCACGCGGTTTGCCGATGCCATGTTCCCCGGAGACCGCAATCGCATCGAAGTAGCCACCGAGTCCTGAGGCCGCGATTTTTTCCCTTTGCAAATCCGGCGCTCCATTGGTGAGGAGGGCGATCTTGTGGGATTTCTTGAGACGCACCAGTGTCTCCACGGCATCCGGCATGAGGCGGGCCAACTGGCGGCGCTGTCCGCTGAAGTGGCCCGCGAGTTTCTCGGCGGCGTCTTCATCGGCGACATCCTGCGCGCGGAGAACCGCGCTGAAAACAGCCACGCGGTAGGCGCGCGACCACTCGCGCAGATTGATCAATTCCGGCTTGTCGCCCTCGAAGTGACCCCAGAGGCATTCGTGAA
>JBJTGE010000054.1:0-9889 GCA_046093785.1 Spartobacteria bacterium | reverse complement strand
GGGATGCCTTCGGGGCGGAGGGTGATCATGTAGTGAACGAGGGCTTCGACTTCGCTGGGCGAGAGGTTTTGGCCGTAGGCGGGCATGTTTCCCCCACCCTGCACGACTTGGCGGACGAGCTGGGGCTTGGTTAACCGGAGGCCGACATCGGTGAGGCTGGGGCCTCGTTCACCGCCGAGGCCTTCGATGGCGTGGCAGTTGCGGCATTGTTTGTATTGGAGGGTGATGGCTCCTTGGAGTTCGAGCGGAGAGCGGTTGAGGATTTTGGAGTCGGGTGTGGTTTCGGCGGACCATCCATCCATGACCGGCGACCACGGGGATGTGGCGCCGAGGTAGGTCAAGATGCCGAGGGAAATCCAGACGAGGAGTGTCACGATGACGGCGACGGGGCGGCGGCGCCAGCTTTTCTCTCCGGTGCCGTTGACGAAGGGCAGAGCGACAAGAATGAGGCCAATGACGGCTGGGCCGACGAGGAGGGCGAAGGTTTCGATTTCGGCCGGCATGAGGGCGGCGATGGCAAAAATCCATAGGAACCAGAAGTCAGGGCGGGGCGAGGAGTCGATTTGCAGCGGGTCTGCCGGGCCGCTTGGGCCTTTGGGGCCGAAAACGAGCGCGCAGGTCACGATGCCGCCGATGACGATTGCGGCAGCGATGATGTCCTTATCGATGGCGTGAGGAAAAAACGGAACGCCTTCTTTTTTGAGGATGGCGGCGTATTCCTTGTTGTAAGTGTCGCGGCGAACGAGCATTCCCGGGACGGGATATTCATTGATGCCTTTGGTAAGGACCATGCGGAGGTGGAGGCTCACGATAGCAATCACGGCGCCCGGCAGGACGAAAACATGGAGGGCGAAGAAGCGTGAGAGTGTCTCGGAGGCAATGATTTGGCCGCCGAGCATGAAATCGACGAGTTGCTGACCGATGAAAGGGACGCGGCCCACGATGGCGGCTCCGATTCCGAGACCCCAATAGGCATCTTCGTCAAAGCGCATGACTTGGCCGGTGAAGGCGAGGCCGAGTGTGCAGACGAGGAGGAGAAGTCCTGAGAGCCAAGTGATTTCGCGCGGGTATTTGTAGGCTCCGAAGAGGTAAACCTGCGTCATGTGCAGGAGCATGATGCCCACCATGAAATCGGACCCCCAGTAGTGCATGGCACGGAGGAACCAGCCGAGTTGCTGGTGGTAGGTCAAATACTCCAGCGTGGCGTATGCCTCGTCGGCGGAAGGCACATAAACGAGAGCCAGCATGATGCCGGTGACGATCTGCAATATGAAGCAAAGGAGCGTGGCACTGCCGAAGACATAGAACCAACTGCCTGCACTCTGCGGAACATGGTGGCCGGCTGTTGATTCCCAAAGTTTTTTGACATGCATGCGGTCATCCAACCAATTGAAGATGCCGAGGCCGAGGTCGGTAAGTTTTTGAATCGGAACCTTCATGCGTTGGGTTGTGCGAGTGTGGGCAGGGCACCGGCGAGGATCATGAGATTGCCGTTGTCGATCTTGAATTCGTAGGTGAAGAGGCCGCGTGGGGGCGGGCCGGCGGCGCGTTCCCCGTCCTCGTAGTAGGCTCCGCCGTGGCAGGGACACATGAAAAGTTTGGACTCCTCGAACCAGCGGACAGGGCAGCCGAGGTGGGCACAATTGATGGCAAAAACTTGGAATTCATTGCCTTTGATGCGACGCACCCAGCAGGGAATGTCGGCCGTGGAGCCATCCCACGAGCGGTGGAAGGGGTTTTTGTAGTTGCCGAGACGGGTTTTGCCTTCGGGAAATTTTTCAACGGGTCCGAGGCTCACCCAATCGAGTTGATGGGGTTTTAAAAACGAGGATAAGACATAGCCGAGGAGAGGGATGCCCACGGCGGCGCCGGCGACGGCATTCAGGCCAAAACCAAGGGCCAGCATGAACTCGCGGCGGGTCTTTTTTTTCGGATCCTCGCAGGGTGAGGAACCGGAGCAAGCGCAAGGGGCCTGGTCTTGAGGGTCTTGAGCGGGGTCTTGGTTCATTTTTGAGCGGGAGCTGGCGTGATGGGTTGGTTGAATTCGTTCACGCGGTGGGAGACGAGCCATGCGGTGATATCCGAGATGGCGGCGGGCGTCATGGGCGAACCGGGCGTGCGGTGGGCGAAATCGGGGCAACCGAGTTCGGGACGGCCTACGATGGTCACGGTGCGGAGGTATTGATTGCTCACGAGATTGAGGTAATCGCGGTCCACGACGGATCCGGCCTTTCCGCCTGTGCCATCGGCACCGTGGCAGGAGGCGCAGGACTGGGCGAAGGCCGCCTTGCCTGCGGCGACATCGCCGAGGGCCGCGCTGTAGGGCGGAAGCGGGGCGGCGGGGAGTTTCGAGGCGTCTTTCCAAGCCAGCAGGCCCTTGACGATGGTATCGATTTGCTCGTCGGAGAGGGATCCCCCGTTTTCCCGGGCGAAAGCGGGCATGTTGTGTCCGGGGACGCCGTTTGCGATGGCATCGCGGAGTTTTTCCTCGGGCACGATGGCGAGGTAGAGTGGGTTTTTGAGCGTGATCGAACCGGCGATGGATTTTCCATCACCATGGCAGGCGACGCAATTTTGAGCGTAGAGCTTGGTGAAGCCGGTCACATCGGCCGGGGACTTCCATTTGTCGGCAAGGGTGGGTTTTCCTGGAGGATTGCAGGCAACGAGGCCGAGTGGAATCAGAAGCAAGAGAAGGCGTTTCATGAATTTTCCTCCGGAGCTTCGATGCCGAGCTTGGCGGCGAGTGAGAGCGACTGCATGGTTTCGACTTTTTCCTCTTTGAAGACGATGTAGCCGCAGACCATTCCGAAGGCCACTTGGCAAACGATGAACCAAGGCCAATCGACATGCACGGCGAGCGCGGGGTTGATGAAGCGGATGGTGGCAAAGAGGAATCCGCTCCAGATGAGGGGCGTCATGATGCCGCCCCAGAACCACTCGAATTTCGCGGGAAGCATGGGCAGGAGGACGATGTAAAGGAGTCCGATCATGATGGATACCGATCCGTGGCTGATGACCGCAACGAGGAATCCCGTAAGGTGGAATTGGGACAGGGCGGCCTGGGTGGCATCGGCGAGGTCCGGAACAGCTGCGGCGGCGAGGAGGTTCACCGGATACCAGATGCTCTTGTATTTAAAAAATCCCCAAGCGCAAGCCAATATGGCCATGGCGACGGCACCCACGATGCCGCCTTTGACGCCGGCCATGAGCGGAGGCACTTCGACGGGGAGGCGCATGCGGTGGCCGCGCTGGCCGATTTTGAGGTATTTGATCGAGCGCGCGGTGGTATGTGGCTGGGGCGCCTCCTCGATCGGAACCGCAAAGTGCTTGGGATGAGGAAAAACATCCAAAAACCACCCGGCGAAACCGATGATGCCGATGAGGACTCCGATGAAAGTGATGAAGAAACTTGTTACCAAACCTGCGAAGAGGAGAACCAAGCCGAACGCGGCAATGATGGGCCAACCTGTGGGTTCGGGAAGCTCGATGAATTTGGGGTCTTCCGAATTATTCATTGTGGGACGCGGACGCTGAGGATGTAAACGACGGTGAGAACAACGATCCAGATGCAATCGACGAAGTGCCAATAGTAGGAAATCGCTTCGACATGCTCGGTGTGGTCGGAGTGCAGGCGACCGCGCAGGGCGGAAATCAAAATACCCAGCAGGAGGAGGACGCCGACGATCACATGGAAGGCGTGGAGGCCAACGAGGGAGTAAAATGTGGTGCCGAAGGTGTTGGTGGCAAGGGTGAGATTTTTTTCAAAGATGAGATGGTGCCACTCCGCGCCGGTGAAGTAGAGGAAGTAAATGCCGAGGGCGGCGGTGATGCCCCACCAGAGCGAGAAGCCCGGTTTGTTACCCGCGTGGAGGCAACGCTCGGCCATGAAAATCGTGCCGCTGCTACTGAAAAGAGCGAGCGAGCCGAGCAGGGGAAATTCCAGCACCTCATGCGGATACGGGCCGTTGAGGCTTTTCCCCATGTAGAAGAGGTAGGCGACGACGAAGATCGTGAAGAGGGCGGACTCGGCGAGGATGAGCGTGAGGATGCCGAGTTTCCTTGCGGATGGCAATTTCCAGTCGGCTGGATTTTCTGTAGTGGCGTAGTTCATTCGTGTTTCCAGTCAGGGTCTTCCGGATGCTTGGCATCCCAGAGCGGGCGGCGGCTTTTGACGATCGGGAATTTGGCAAAGTTGTATTCCGGCGGCGGCGAGGTGGTCGCCCACTCCAGCGTCCAGGCATCCCACGGATCATCGCCGGATTTTTTACCCCAGATGTAGGAGTAGATGAGATTGTAAACGAAGAAGAGGATGCCGGCGGCTTGGAAGGCCACGCCGATGGTCGAGATGAGGTTCATCGTATCCCAGCCACGGTCGTCCTGGTAGGTGTAGATGCGGCGCGGCATACCCAGGAAGCCGAGGAAATGCTGCGGCAGGAAGGTGAGATGGAAGCCGATGGTGAAGAGCCAGAAATGCCAGAGGCCGAGCTTGTGATCGGGCATTTTGCCGAATGCCTTGGGATACCAATAGTAAATGCCGGCAAAGATCGTGAAGAGGAGCCCCCCGATGAGCACATAATGGAAGTGGGCGACCACAAAATACGAATCGCTGAGCTGCCAGGTGAACGGCGCCACGGCCAGCATGACGCCCGTGAGACCGGCGATGAGGAACTGGAAGAGGAACCCGATGCAGAAAATGAGCGGCAATTCAAAGCGAAGCTTGCCGCCATACATGGTGGCGAGCCAGTTGAAAATTTTGATGCCCGTTGGAACCGACACGAGCAGGGTGGAAGTCACGAAAAACGCATTCGCCAGCGACACCATGCCCACGCAGAACATGTGGTGGGCCCAGACGCCCAAGCTGATAAAGGCGATCGCCACCACGGCGGCCACCATGATCGGATAACCAAAGATCGGCTTGCGCGAGAAAACTGGAATCACCTCGGAGGTGATCGCGAAGGCTGGCATGATGAGGATGTAAACCTCGGGGTGGCCGAAAATCCAAAAGAAGTGCTGCCAGAGGACAGCGTCACCACCCGCTTGGGTGTCGAAAAATTTCGCGCCGAGGTAGCGGTCCAACGAAATCATGATTTGGCAAGCCGAAAGGCAAGGCAGGGCGAGGATGACGAGGAAAGCCAGCACGACCATGCACCAGACGAAAATCGGCAAGCGACCGAGTGTCATTCCCGGGCAGCGCATGCAGAAGACGGTAACGAGGATATTCAGCGCGGTGGCCACGCTGCCAATACCTCCGAGGAGGAGCGAGAGCGTCCAGTAATCCGTGCTGTGACCACGCGAAAAAGCTTTGGTGGTGAGAGGCGAATACGCGAACCAGCCGACATCCGGCGCGGATCCCGCCGCATACAAGCCCGGCGCGCCCACATAGCTGAAATACAGGAACAATCCGCTGAAAAAGAAAACCCAGAACCCAAAGGCATTCAACCGGGGGAAGGCCATATCCCTCGCGCCGATCATGAGCGGAACCAGATAATTCGCAAAGCCAAACGCCAGCGGCATGCCGACGAGGAAAACCATGGTCGTGCCGTGCATGGTGAAGCTCTGGTTGAAGACATCCGGCGGCAGGAAGTGGTTGTTTGGAAATGCCAACTGGATGCGCATGAGGGTCGCCAGCAAGCCGGCGATGACAAAGAACAACAGACCCGCGCCGATATACATGAGGCCGAGTTTTTTGTGGTCCACCGTGAAGACCAGTTGCTGGAAAACTCGGGTGAGCGAACCGGGTTCATCCCCTGCCCTCACGGGTGCGGGGCTCCGGTAGTTCGCGTCGATGGTGATTTCTTCGGACATGGTGCAGGATGGCTACTTGAGCGTTTGAAGGTAGGCGACGAGCGAGTCGAGTTGCTGCGGCGAGAGTTTCATATCCGGCATGTAGCAGCCGGGCTTGAGCGCGTCGGGTTCGTGCAGCCAGGTGTGGAGGTTTTCCGGCGTGTTGGCGGCAACTCCCGCACCGAGCGTTTGGCGGATGGCAAATTTCGTGAGGTCCGGGCCGAAGACGCCCTCGGCTGGCGTGGAGTCGATTTTGTGGCAAGCCACACAGGAGAGGTCGTAGAAATCTTTTTTGCCCTGGATGGCAATGGCCTCCTTCGGCTCAGCCGGGAGTTGTTTTTGGTTTTCCACCCACTTTTGGAAATCCTCCGGAGTCTGGACAATGACGCGCAGCAGCATGTTCGCGTGCTGGGTGCCGCAATACTCGGCGCAGTTTCCCAGAAAGACGCCGGTCTTGAAAGGCTCGATCCAAGTGTGGTTTTGGCGGTTCGGGACGAGGTCGGTTTTTCCCGCGAGTTGAGGCACCCAGAAGCTGTGAATGACATCGGCGGACTCCAGAATGATATGGGTCGGACGGGCCTTGCCATCCTTGCTGCTCACGGGCACATGGATTTCGTTTGCGGTGATGATTCCGAGTTCGGGGTATTGGATTTCCCACCACCATTGATGGCCGATGAGGCGGATTTGAAGGGCATCCTCCGGCATCGGCTGGTCTTGGATTTCCACGATCGAGCGGGCGGAAACCAGCACGAGGACGAAAACAATCAGGCAGGGAATGACCGTCCACGCCATTTCGATATTGTAGCTGCCGTAAACCTGCGGGGGTTCTTCCAAATGATCCTGTTCTCCACGCGGGCGGAATTTCACCAGCACATAGGCCAACATGACCATCACGACGAGAAAGATGCCAAGGGTGATCAGAAGCACGAGGTGCGTCGGCTCCAAGATCAACTCGGCGGGCCGTGAGATCGGCTGGAAGATGTCCGCGATCCGGTGAATCTCAGGTGTCGGCGTGGCCTGCGCGGGAGCGGCAAGGGCGTTTGAGCCAGCTGCGAAGAGCACGAAGGCGGCAGTCGCGAGACTGGAAAAGTTGGTGAAAAAACCCGAAATGAAAGACCTGATCAGCGACACGGCCAAATTTCATAACCGGACTGCCGACCTAGGGAAGAATTATTTTTTGAAAAATTCGCAACAGTCCTTCAGTGCGAATCGTAGCGCGGCGGAAGCGTGATCCAATCAGGGTTTGAGGATCGCAAATGTCTTCTGACCCGAGCGCTCGAGGAGCAGAAGAATGCCGCGTTCGTTGTCCATCACCTGCATGATGGCATCGAAATCCTTCTTACCCCGGATCGGCTTGCCGCCTGCTTCGGTGATGATGTCGCCGCGTTGCAATCCTGCGGCGGCGGCTGTGCCCATGGGAGCGACCTCGGTCACCACGACGCCTCCGGTCTCTCTGCGTTGGAGATTCATTTCCTGGAGAAGTTGTGGGGTGGCGTCTGCAACGACCAGCCCCGGGCCGGCGACTGGCTCGGCTTGTCCGGCCTTGGGAGCCGGCGAGGGATGCGCCGAGCCGCTTCGGGAGCGCATCGAGGCGCGCACGAATTTATCGGGCTGCTCGCCGGTTTGCACGGTGACACGAAGAGTGCGGCCCTTCCGCCAAATCTCGAGTTCCACATTCTGGCCGATTTTTTTACCGAGGATTTCGCGTTGCAGGTCGGAGGAAATGCTCACGGGCTTGCCATCGACCTTGGTGATGACATCCCCCTGAACGAGATCGCTGCGCTGGGCGGGCGCGCCGGGCTCGATGCCCCGCAGCACGACGCCTTGGTCGATACCGGGAAAGAGTTGGCGAAGCTGGCTGTCCTCATCCAGGCTGGCGATGGAAATACCCAGCCACGGGCGGCTCACATGGCCTTTCGTCACAAGCTGGTCGGCGATGTTTTTTGCGGTGTTGATGGGAATGGCAAATCCGACGCCGCGATTGATGCCGCTGATGAGTGTATTGATGCCCACCACGCGGCCTTCGATGTCGCAGAGCGGGCCGCCGCTGTTGCCTGGGTTGATCGATGTGTCGGTCTGGATGAACTCATCGTAGTATCCACCGAGCCCGAGTGTGCGGCCTTTGGCGCTGATGATGCCCGAGGTGAAGGTGTAGGGCAGCTCCATGGGAGTGCCGATGGCGAAGGCCAGCTCGCCGACCCGCACGGCATCGCTGTCTCCGAGGGTGGCCACATTCAAATCCGGCGCGTTGATTTTGATCACTGCCACATCGCTGCGATCGTCGGCGCCCACCAACTCGGCCTCGAAGCGGCGTCCATCGCGCAGCTTCACCTTGATCGATGTGGCATCCGCGACGACATGGTTGTTTGTGATGATGTGTCCCTCCTTGGTGAAGATGAAGCCCGCGCCGATATTTGGCGGGGTGTCGGGTGCGGCATTGCGCTCGGGAACCACTCGGTAGGGCGCGCCATTCGGGCCTCTGAAAAAGAACTCCAACCCGCTCGGGAGGCCGGATACTGGGCTTTCCCCTGCCTGTCTTGCTTCGATGACGACCACCGACGGCGCCGCCTTTTCAAATACCGCCGCAAACGAATCGCTCAGCTGCCGCAAGGCGGATGGCACGGCGGCAACTTGAGGAACAGCGGGCTCTGTGGCCGGTGCGACGAACGCCGGGAGACAGAGCATCGAGATAAGCAATGTCTTTTTCATGCGGGCGAAAAATACATCCGTCCGAAATGAATTCAAGTGGGGTGCAAATTTTTTCTCAAAAAAAAGCGAACCCCGATGGCGAGGTTCGCTTTTCTTTTAAAAAAATGTCGCTGAGATTTTACTCGTCCTCTGGCACCACTTCCACAACCTCGTCAGCCTTGCGGGAGAGTCGGTTTGAAAGGATGAAAAAGCTGGGCACCCAGAGACCAATAAAAATGCCGAAGCGCTCGCCGTAGGCGCGGTTCTCGCGGGAGGCAGTGAACCATGTCGCCACCGAGGCGATGATGGAGAGGAATCCGAGATAGAGGCACACATCCGAGAGGAGGCGCAGGTTTTCCCGATTGTAGCTATCACGGGCGGGTTTGAGATATTTATCGAATTTGGTGGTATCCATAGGCAGGCAATCTGTGGACGTCGCCTTGCCGTGTCAATCGAAATACCATTAAGATTTCACCCCATGAAAAAAATCCTCATCGGTTTGGCTGTCGTGGCCGTCCTTGTGCTTGTCGGCGTTGTGATGTTCAAGCGCTCCGGCGGCGAATCCCGCGCAGCGGCGCTCGCACCAGTTGACACCGCGCTTTTTGTGAACATCCCCGATGTGCCGCGCACTGGATTTCGATGGATCAGCACCGCCCTCGCCCAGATCGCCGCCAAGCCTGAGATGCAGGCCTTCCTGGAACTGCCTCTAAAAAATCTCAAGCAATCCGCCGAGGCCAGCGAAGCCACCGGTGCGCTCGTGAATCTCAAGCCCGGCAACATCTTTTTCGCCGCCACGCCCGATGCCCGCGCCCTGCTGGGCTTCCAATTCTGGGGAAACCGCAAGGATTTTGACAACGCCATCACCCGCCTGCGCGCCAAACTCCCGAATCCCACGCAGACTGCCCAGTCCGAGTCCCACAACGGGGTGGAAATCCTCTCCACGCAACACGGCGACCTCACCCTCCACTCCGCCGCCTTCGGCCGCTGGGGATTTCTCTCCACAAGTGCCGATCTTATCAAAGGCGCCCTCGACCGTGTTTCGGCAAATGCCACCGCCGACTCGCTCCAATCCAATCCCCGCTTCGCCAAGGTCCTCGCCCACCTGCCCGTCGATCCCGAGTTGCTCTTCTTTTTCGAGCCCGAGAAGGCCATCGACTCCCTCTTGGAAGCCGGCCGCACGATGGGCGCTCGCCCTATCCCGTCCCAGGTCGAGGAACTCAAATCCGCCGAAGCCGTCGGTGGCGCGCTCAAGTTCGACGGACGCCTGCAACGCGATGCCATCTACATCCTGCGCGCATCCCGCGAGGACACGCTGCCCCAGCTCACCCGCGAAGCTATTGCGCTCGCTCCCAAGGACGCCACCGCCTTCTGCGAATTTTCCCTGAATTTCGCCGCCATCCCCGATTTCGTGAAAAGC
>JBJTGE010000053.1:0-4861 GCA_046093785.1 Spartobacteria bacterium | reverse complement strand
GGAGTCGCGAATCGTTTTTCCATAGGCGTTGGTTTGCATGGCTCAAAAAACAAACTCGCTCTGCCGCGCGAAGCGGCTTGGGAATTGAGTCTGCGGACGGAAGCAGCGCGTGGCTACTTGGATGGCGGAGAGGATTTTGGTGATCATTTCGAGCGAGACCCTATCACCCCCGGTCGGACATCCGCTGGGGGAGAGAGAATTTTTTTAGCGGGCTATCATTCGCATCGCGACAGGCCGCGTGCTCACTCGGCTCCGCGTTTTCCACGCTGGTATTTTCACGGCCGGAAGGGGGCACTTGACACGCTTTCACATGATCAAATTAAAGCATGATTTCTTTTTCTCCCCCGAACCAAAACGCCTCAAGCGTCCCGTTTTCGGCAGCAGCGATGCTGAGCTCGTCCACGCATTTGACAACCCTCCCCATAATTAAATTAGAGCATGACATCTTTTTCCACATCCACCGCCAACGACCCAGGCGTCTTTTTTCCCGCGCAAGCGGACCAGCGCGACCTCTTCCCGGAGGCGCGAGGAACTCCTTTCACCCAACCACCCGACCGCGCGCAATCATGCCGCACGGCGGGCCAACAATTGCCGGTTGGGTGAAGCACCAAAACATGAGCCTAACCATGCTCAATACCACTCCGCTGAATAAGGCCCAGCGGGAATCAGTGGCCACTGCCTTAAACTCCATCCGCTCCTCGCTGGACTTTCTCGTTGGGCTTCGCCCCAGCGAAAAGCAACGCCTATTAAAGATGGGTAATAAAAACCGCGCCTTCGTTGAAGACGCCATCAAAGCTGGAGTCAGCAACCCCTCCATGCTTCCACGCTCCATGGAGCCGGAGGCCTTGCAGGATAAACTGACGCTCTTTGGCCAACTGCGAGAGGTTCAGACCGATCTGCAACAGGTCGCAGAGCTGGTGAACAACACCGTCACTGTATTGGGTAGCGAATTGTATGAGGACGCTCGCCTCATCTACTCGCTCACCAAGAGCAAAGTCCAAGCTGATGGCTTGAACACGACCTCCGCGTCGCTCTCCAAGCGCTTCGCAGGGCAAGGCCGCCGCTCCGCAGACAAAACGGAAGACAAGGCACCGTTGATGCAGTAGCCAGAGATCCTGACGGATCAAAAGCAAAGAGCCTGTCGGGATTCGCACTCCCAGCAGGTTATTTTTTTGCCTGCGTCGCGGACGGACTTGCCAAACCCCAAATCCCGAAAAGCACTTCCAGCAAGCCCAAATGATGGTTTTTCAAAAATCATGTTCCCCTATTCGGAGTGGGTTCACCCCAGGCATAAACCGATTTACCATCAGGGCGAGTTGGTTCACTTCAGACCCGAACCGGTTTACCAATCGCGCGAGTTGGTTCACCTCGGACCCGAACCGTTTTACCAACCGTGCGAGTTGGTTCACCTCGGACCTAAACCGGTTCACCAACCGTGTGAGTTGGTTCACCTCCGGCCTAAACCGGTTTACCAATCGGATGAATTGGTTCACCTCAGACCTAAACCGGTTTGATATATGGGAAGAAGACTACCTTCAGGAGAAGGGATCGTAGCCGAGCAGCTTGAAGATCTCGAGCATGGCCACATAGAGCAAAATGGTGACCATGCTTGCGAGGCCGAGGCTGGCGAAGAAGGAGAAGCGGGTTAGGAGCCAAGGGAGCGAGGCGAAGAGGCCGAGTGATGGGATGACGAACCAGAAGACCTGCAGTGAGAAGGAGGCTATTTTTTGAGTGTCCTTCGTTTCCCAATAAATCCACAGCATCGAGATCAGTGAGAGCACGGGAAGGGCGGCGAGGAGTGCTCCCCAGACGCCGAGGCGCTTTGTTGCCTCTGTGATGGCGACAATCATGAGCGCGCTCAGGATGATTTTTATCAAATACGGCACGGCAGGAGGATTCACCAAGCGGGCGGTCGCTGCCAACCCTCAAAAAGCAGAATCCGGTTCAGCGCACCTCGACCGTCGTGCCGGCTTTCACAAGCTGGCAGAGGGTGAAGGCGTCCCAGTTGGCAAGGCGGATGCAGCCACTGCTTTCATTTCGTCCGATGCGGTCCGGCGAGTTTGTGCCGTGCATGCCGATGCTCGGGCGGTTGATTCCCATCCACACGATTCCGACCGGGCTGTTCGGACCGGGAGGCAGCAGGAAGGCGTTCTCGCTGCGGACTCCGCTTTCGAGCACGGATTTGTCCCAACGGAAATGCGGGAACAGAATGTTGCTCGTGATTTTCCAAGTGCCGAGTGGCACGGGAATTTTTGCGGAACCCGGCGTGCAGGGAAAACAGGCGACGATGCGGCCGTCCTCATAGACTTCGATCAATCGCTCGCTGCGGAGGAGCACAAGGGAGCGCTTGGGCTGCGGGGTTGGAGCCGGAGTGGGCTGCAGCGTGGGTGTTGGCGTGGGTGTTGGCGCGGGTATTTGCTCGATGGGCGAAGGCTGGATGGGCTTGGAGAGATCATACGACGCTGGCAGGGGAAGCGGTGGAGGTGGCGGCGGCAGGGTCACTGCGACAACCGGCGACTTTCCTTTGGAAGCGCGTTCTTTTTCCAGGGTTTTGACATCCGAGAGCCGGAATTCCTTCACATCGGGAACACGCAGGACACTGCCGACGGCGGGTTCGGTGATGTGGGGATTCAGCTCGACGAGGAATTTTTGGTCGCAGTGAAAACGCTCGGCGACGGCCTCCCAAAGCGTGCCGTATTTCAGGGACTTCAGCTTGGCTTGAGCGGAGGGTTCGGAGGACACAGGCCCCACCCATGCGGCGTCCTCCTCCGAAATCACATACTCGCGATACGGCGAGGACACCGAGGATACATCGAGAATCGTGCCACGGGGAACGCCGTTGGAATCGGCGTAGCGGTCTGCCGCTTTCTGGGTGAACTCGCCGCCAAGGCCGTCGATTTTTCCGGGACGAAACCCGGCCCGATCGAGAAAAACCTGCACGCGGCAGAGTTCGATACGCTCGGGGGCATCAGGCGGAGGCGCTTGGATTTTTGCGGCGGGAGCCGCTACGGGATCCTGACAAAATGCGGGTGCGGCTTGAAAAAAGAGGGCCAGCAGAAGGACACCTTTGCAGAGATCGGGCATGGACGGACTCAACACGAACCATCCGCCAGCGATCAAGAGGGATATTTTTTGATTCTACAGGAAGCTATCAGGCGACTTCGCCGACATAGATACGGTGGGCCGCGCGTTTTGCGCGCTCGTGAGATTTGGCCTCAAACTCCTCTGTTCGAAAACCTGCGCGTGACAGGCTGGACAGGAACATGGGCTCGGGCTCAGCTGACCAGAAAGCGACTCGTCCACCCGGTCGGAGGGCTCGCCGAATCAGCGCGAGGCCTTTGCCGTTGTAGAGGCGCGAGTTTTTCGCCTGAACGAATGAAGTGGGGCCGTTATCGACATCCAGGAGAATGGCATCGTAACGCGCTGGTCCGTTTTTAATGCAATCGAAGACATCACGGGTCAGGACTTCCACGCGACGATCATCGAGCAGCTTGCCGTTCAGGTCCTGCAGAAACTCGCGATTCCAGGCAACAACCTCAGGCAGCAGCTCGGAAACCTGTGCCAACGCACTGGGGCCGGCAATTTCCAGAACGCGCCGCAGACTAAATCCCAAGCCCAGACCTCCGATGAGAATGCTGGGACGATCAAGTGGATAACGGAATTTGCAGGCCACATCGGCCAGAAGGAGTTCTGAAACCGTGGAGTTCGACCCCATGAGCTGTCGGCCATTGAGTTTGAGAAAATATTCCCCATCGTGTTCATGAAGGGAAAACCGGGCACCGTCCGGAGTGCGGGCTTCGGCCAGATTGCGAAAGGAAATCATGTCGGGCAACCTATTCGCATCTCTATGTATGTCACCCTTCGAATTCCTTTGCGGCTCAGCCGAAGGGCGCTTGTCCCAAAGCGCTAAACAGTCGCGTCGAGCAGGCCGGTAATGGCATCGCGAAATCTTTGAATCGTGAAGGGCTTGGAAAGGAACGCGGTGCGGGGAAGGACCGATGCCTGCATCACGGCACCGCTGTCCGGCGCTCCGGATATGAAGAGGACAGGTGTCTCAATGCCACGGCGGCGAACTTGCTCGATAAAGGTGACGCCGCTCGTGTAGGGGAATCGATAGTCGCAAACGATGAGACCGATCTCGGGATCCGCCGCTGCGTCAAAGGCGCTTGCTGTGTCGAGGTGATGGACCTGGCGTTTGCAATCCATGCTGGCACAGAGGTCCTTTAAAGTCTCAAGCACCATCGGATCGTCATCAATCAGGAGAATGGGAGGAAGGGTGGAGGTGGTCATGGGTGCGTGGGGTTAGTGCATGAGGTCAAGTTCACCGCGTCCGCCGGAAGTTGCGGAGGCAACGAGTTTTTCTTCGAGAATCCGTGTGATGTGCTCGGCGGCGTGGCCATCGCCGAACACGCTGGAGCCTTTGGTCATGGCATCATAGGCGGCGGGATTCGTAAGAAGGTTTTCCGTTTCGCGGATAATGTCCTGAACATCGGTGCCGATGAGTCGCAGTGTGCCTGCCATGACGCCCTCGGGACGCTCGGTTTCACGGCGCAGCACAAGAACCGGCTTGCCGAGAGCGGTGGCCTCCTCTTGAACGCCGCCGGAATCCGAGAGCACAAAACGCGATCGGCGCAAGGCGCTGAGGAACTCGTCGTGGGTGAGTGGTTCGCAGAGTGTGATGCCAGGTCTATTTTCGAGCAGGGGCCTCACATTTTCCCGCACTGCGGGATTCGGATGCAGCGGGAAGAGAAAATGAATGCCATCCTGGTTTTCGGCGAGGTGCTTGATGGCAAGAGCAACAGACCGCATGGGTGTGCCGATGTTTTCACGGCGGTGGCAGGTGACCAAAATCAAGGACTGC
>JBJTGE010000052.1:0-3575 GCA_046093785.1 Spartobacteria bacterium | reverse complement strand
GCAAATATTCACTTTGCCATCCTCGATTTTTGCCAAACCCACATATCCGCCCGGCGAGGTGAACATCTCCAGATCATGCGTTAGCGCCAGGTTGCGCGCATGGCACTTCAAGCCCAGCCAACTGGAGGGTTGTCTCGGCCTTCCCGCCGCCCAGACAACCCCCGGAGCCGCTGCGATGCGCGAGTGCGTGACGAGTTTCCCCCCAAGTGAGACGAATTTTCTTTGCATGCGCTCGTCGAGTTTCCATCGCGAAATGCCACGGCCTGGGACCTTCATTTCCGCCAATCGTCCCCTGGAGTCGTTCCAAGTTGCGCTCTCCAGCTTGGTCGCATCAGCGAGGCATTCCGAGACACCAAGCGTGGAAAGCGTCTCTTCGCTCACGCCGCTGATGAATTCCCCGCACACGCGGTGTCTCGGATAGACCGATGCCTCATGCAAAGTCACCGCGACGCCCCGGAATTGCAGGGCGATGCCCAGCGACAGGCCGGCGAGTCCGCCGCCCGCTATGGTTATTGGGTTTCTCAACGCCGCGAGGCTATCAGTCTCAACGCCCCGCGCCAGTGGGATGATTCCCTGATGGACCAATTTTTCCCGTTCAAGCCGAGGAGGGCCGGAAGTTCGCCTTTGCGGAAGCCTGCGCGGATGCTTGCGGGCATATCGTGGCGGGTCACTTCGCCCATGAAAGCGCTTGATAGCATGGAAAGAAAAAGCGGCACGCGTGCGCGGAGGGGTTCGCAGAAGGCGAGGGTGCGGAAGGATTGCAGGCGCTCGCCGAGGGCGCGCAGTGTCTCGTCGGAAAAGTGGTGCAGGATAAGACTGCCGATGCAGGCATCCGCTTCAAGATTGTGGAGGGTTTGAAAAAAATCCCCGGCAATCCATTGGATGTCGCTCGGCAGATTGGCCGGGCGTTCGATGAGATCCAGACCCGTGATGGTGGCGGAGGGGATCGAGGTTTGAATCTTGCGGCACAGGTCGCCCTCGCCGGAGCCGATTTCAACCATGCGAGCGGATGGAGATTTTTGGGTCTTGAGTTGTCGCACGATCCATCGCGAGTTTCCGAGGTAAAGATCGATCAACTTTAAGTCCCTGCGGCTCCGAATGGCTCGGGAATCTGCCGGATTCAGGGAATCCAGAATCTCGGGAATGATGACACGCTCCAGTTCACGCATGGGTTGCAATACGGGAGCGTAAAAGATACTTCAAAATCATCAAACATGAGTTCAGTGATCTATCTTGATAACAATGCCACGACACAAGTGGCCCCCGAGGTTTTCGATGCCATGGAACCCTGGCTGCGCGGGGGGTATGGAAATCCCTCCAGCGCCTACCGTCTCGGCCGTGAGGCGGCGCAAGCTCTCGCAGAGGCGAGGGATCGCGTGGCGGCGCTCGCGGGCTGCCAGAGTGGCGAGATTCTTTTTACAAGCTGCGGCACGGAGTCGATCAATACGGCCATCCAGTCGGCTCTGGCGCTTGATCCGGACAAACGCCACATCGTCACCAGCGCCGTCGAGCACAGCGCGACGATCAAGCTCTGCGAACACCTCGCCCGGCGTGGTTATGAGATCACTTGGCTGCCGGTGGATGCCGACGGCCATCTCGACATGGCAGAGTTGGAGGCTTCGATTCGCCCGGATACGGCGATTGTTTCTCTGCTCTGGGCAAACAACGAGACCGGTGTGCTTTTTCCCGTGGAGGAAATTGCTGCTCTTACGCAAAAAAAGAAAACCCTTCTCCACATCGATGCCGTTCAGGCATTCGGGAAGTTGCCTCTGGTTCTTGAAGGCATGGGCGCGCAATTCGTGAGTTTTTCAGGTCACAAAATTTATGCGCCGAAAGGCGTGGGCGGCCACTATGTAAGCCGTCGCGTCAAATTCACTCCTCTGCTGCGCGGCAGTCAGGAGGAGGGACGGCGAGGCGGGACGCAAAATGTCGCCTCGATCGTCGGCTTCGGCAAGGCCGCTGAGTTGGCGGCATCGCATCTTGCGAAGGGAGTGGACTCGACTGTCCGCGACCGCTTGGAGACCAGCCTACTTGATTCGATCCCGGGAGCATCCGTGAATGGCGACACCGTGCGCCGTCTTCCCAATACGACAAACATCTCGTTCGAGGGCGTCGAAAGCGAAGGGGCCTTGATTCACCTCGATGAGAAGGGACTCTGCTGCTCGGCGGGTTCCGCATGCACCAGCGGATCGGTGAATCCCTCGCATGTCCTCAAAGCCATGGGCCTCTCAAACGACCGAGCCCGCGCCAGCCTGCGCTTCTCCGTAGGACGCTTCACCACGGCTTCGGACATAGACCGCGCATGCGAAATCATTCCTGCCGTGGTGGCGAAACTCCGGGCCCTCTCGCCCGCAGGTCAGTCTGTTCTGGCCGCCTGATCCAGGCCGCTTCCGCCTTCCCCAATTCATGATCGAAAAACATCTCGTCCAAATCGTGCAGGAGCTTTCCCTGCAAGCCCGTCAAGTCGCCGCCACCGCCGTTCTTCTTGAAGAAGGCGCCACGGTTCCCTTCATCGCCCGCTACCGCAAGGAGCGCACCGGCGAGCTTGATGAAGTCCAAATCACAAACATCCGTGACCGCATGCAGGAGCTCGAGGAACTCGACAAGCGCCGCGAGTCGATTCTCTCATCCCTCGAAGAGCGCAAGCTCCTCACCGAAGAGCTGAAAGTCAAAATCGACGCCGCAGCGAATCTCTCCTCGCTCGAGGATCTCTACCTGCCCTTCCGTCCGAAAAAACGCACTCGTGCCACCATCGCGAAGGAACGCGGACTCGAGCCGCTTGCCGACTTGCTCTGGGAGCAAAACACAGCGACCGATCCCGAGGCTGAAGCCGCCGCTTTTGTTTCCGCCGAAAAGGAAGTGCCCGACACCGCCGCCGCGTTGGCAGGGGCGAGGGACATCATGGCCGAGCGCATCAATGACTCTGCCGAGGCCCGCTCTGCGCTGCGCGAGATTTATCTCAACAAGGGCGTTCTCAAATCCAAAGTCGTCTTCGACAAAGAAGCCGAAGCGGCAAAGTTCAAGGACTACTTCGACTGGAGCGAACCTGTCGCCCAGTGTCCATCACACCGCTTTCTGGCAATTCGCCGTGGCGAAACCGAGGGCATGCTTTTCTCGCGCATCAATCCGCCCGAGGAGGAGGCACTCGCCGCTCTGGATTATCTCTTTGTGAAGGGAGCGTATCCCTCGGCTGCGCAGGTTCGCCTTGCGGCGCAGGATTGCTTCAAGCGCCTTCTCGGCTTTGCCATGGAAGGCGAGGCCCGTCTTTTCTACAAAAAGAAAGCCGACGAGGAAGCGATCCGGGTTTTTGCCGAAAACCTTCGCGAACTCCTCCTGGCCTCGCCGCTCGGTCAGAAAATTGTTCTCGCCGTCGATCCCGGCTTCCGCACGGGTTGCAAGCTCGCCGTGCTCGACGCGCAGGGCAAACTCCTCACTCACGAGGGATTTGATGACCTCGGCCGCCTCGGCGCGGTCGCGTGCGCCTTTCTCGGGGTAGACGACCTCGTGAGTGAGGAGTTTGCCCTGCGCGTCGAGCACGGCGAGTTTGCAACCCGTGCGGAAGCCGGGATCGACGG
>JBJTGE010000051.1:0-7516 GCA_046093785.1 Spartobacteria bacterium | reverse complement strand
TGACTGTCCGCCGCCGGTCAGCGCAAGAGTGACGGTTGCCGAACTAGCCAGCGTAAATCTGAACCAGCGTCCTTTATGACTATCGCCAAAGTCGGAATCCGTTGCATCTGCCCATCCATAACTTGAAGAGATACTGGTTGTTGTGATGGTAACCAAAGAATTCGAAAAATTTCCACTATTCCCGGTTACACTCCAAATACCTCCGGTTTCTGACCATGTGCCGAAATTCCGGTTAGTATATCCAATGTGCCCCGAGGCGGTTTGCAATGCTGATAGCACGAAAAAAAATGCAGCTAATATTTTTGTAATTTTGTTCATAAATTGTTACTATAAAGATTTTAATTTAATTCCCTCCGCGTGGCGTTCGACATCGAACGCACAAAAGTGATGCCGCAGAGGAAGCCGAGGTTTTTGTGGCCGCGAAGGAATGTGCGGCGCCCAAGGCTTGGGTTGATCCGGACGAGGGGGGCCGGGTTTTTAGGAAAGAATCACGCGCCTCAGGCTATGGGCACGGGAGTGGCTGGGGAATGCGGGCGGGATTCCGCCGAGAGATTCCGGGGGAGAGGAAATTGGAACGGGGTGCTGGCGGGCACGGGGAGGAGGTTGGCATCGTTGAAAGCGAAGAGTTCGATTTTCTTGGTGGCCGACAAAATCTCGGGGGATTTTTTTTCCTGCTTTTTTGCGTGCTTGATCGATTCACACATGTGGCAGGGGTGCTCGCCGTCGAAGGTTTTTTTCGCGCCGGCGAGGACCGAGCCGTCCTGTGTGGTGTAGGTCCAGATCATTTGGGTCCACGCCACGGTCTGGAGGAGTCCCCAGTGGCCGCCGATGATGAAAAACATCGCGATCGCGGCGATGATCTGGCCGCAGGATGCAAGGAATTTTCGACGGAGCGTGAACACGGGCGCGGAGACTGGATGCCGCGCGGGGTGAAGTCAAACGCAAAAAATCAAGCAGCCTCCTCGTTGTCGCCCCGGTATTCGGCGAGCTTATTGCGGAGGGTGCGGATGCTGATTTGGAGGAGCTCGGCGGCTTGGGTGCGGTTGCCGTTTGTGCGCTCGAGGGCTTCGAAGATGGCGCGTTTTTCGAGTTCGTGGAGGGGCACGACTTGGGAGTCGGTCGCAGCCACTGGCGCTGGGGCAACCTGAATGGCAGGACTGGCCAGTGCTTGCGCAGCGGAGGTCGGCGGGGTGAGGCCCATGAGTTCGGCGCTGATGGGAACGCCCTCCTCGGCAAGGATTGCGGCGCGTTCGACGACATTTTGGAGTTCCCTCACATTCCCGGGCCAATGGTGGGCGAGCAGGCCGGCCATGCCGCTTTCCGAGAAGCCGCCGCTTTTGATGCCGTGTTCCTTGGAAAACCGCTCGAGAAAATGATTGGCGAGGATTTCGACATCCCCCGTGCGCTCACGGAGCGGGGGGACTTGGATGGGAAAAACATTGAGGCGGTAGTAAAGATCCTCGCGAAATTCCCCTTTCTGAACCGACTTGAGCAGGTCGCGGTTCGTGGTGGCGAGGACGCGCACATCGACCTTGATGGTTTTATTTCCCCCGACGCGCTCAAATTCCCGCTCTTGGAGGACGCGGAGGAGCTTGGCCTGGAGGGCGAGCGAGATTTCGCTGACCTCATCGAGAAGAATGGTGCCGCCATCCGCGAGTTCGAACCGACCGTCCCTCTGGTCGGTCGCGCCGGTGAAGGAGCCTTTTTCATGGCCGAAGAATTCGCTTTCGATGAGCGTCTCGGAAATGGCGGCGCAATTGACCTTGATGAATGGCTTGTTGGCACGCTGGCTGTTGAGGAAAATTTCATTGGCCACCAGCTCTTTGCCGGTTCCATTTTCCCCGCTGATCATCACCGTGGCATTCGTTCTGCCGACGCGGTGGATGAGGTCTTTCAAGCGGGTGATGGCCGGGCTGTTTCCAATGATCTCGCGGCGGGCCACGCTTTCGCGATTGAGGAAATCCGTAACCCGGACCGCCCGCTGAAACTCGGCGGCCTTTTTGAGAATGAGGTCGATTTGCGTCATCGCAAACGGTTTCGGCAAGTAGTCGAATGCCCCCGAGCGCATGCATTCGACGACGGATTCGATCGAGCCATTTGCTGTGATCATCACCACGAGCGGCTTGTTGTCCGAGTGGGAAAGGCGATCGATAAAGATGCGCCCGTCGCCATCGGGCAGCTCCATGTCGAGAAAGATGAGGTCGAACGAATTCCCCGCGAGGCGTTTTTCAGCCTCCGCAATCGATCCCGCCGTGGAAACGGCATACCTTTTCCCCCTCAGTCGCTCCTCGAGGGTTTTGCGAATGATCGCGGTATCATCAACAATCAGTATGCGGTCCAGAGCCATCAGGTCTTAACGGGAGGAAGATAAATACACGCAACGCGACAACCTACCAGAAGATTTCCGCCATTCAAGCTTCGCACATCACAAACTTGACACCGCGCGGGGATTGGGATGTTGATGCACGCGGACTATGAAAACGACCTCCTTCGGTTTTGTCGAATTGGCTGAAAAATTTTTCAAGGACGCCCTCTCCTCCCCTCCCCTTGGCGGTGGTTCGTGGGGGTTCCAGCGTTCGGTGAACTTCAGCGAGCGTTCGTGCTCGCTTCAAGTCCTACTCAAAAACCCCTCGGGCGTCTCCAAAACGAAAATCTCCATCCAAGCGAGGCAGACAGGTTCGGCGAAGGAATACAGCATTCAGGGCTGGTCGGAAGTCCCGGACGAAGACACCCGGACAGGCTTCGTCTTGAAAGAAAGCAATCCCTACCGCCTTGAAGAAGAGGTTTTTGAAATCGTGGATCGCCTGCTGGCCGAGATTCCGGAGCGCGATCAGTCCGTGGCCATCGAGCGACCGGCCGCACCAGCGCCGAAGTCCACATTTGAACCATTGATTCCCGAAATTCAGAATGCTCCAGCGGAGCCGTCCGCAGAATCTTTTGATTCCAACCAGGCGTTCATTGATTCCCTGCTTTCGGGCAACAAAGAAAATGCTGCGGAGGCTGAAACTCCAGCGGAGCCTGCCGAGTCCAATCAGTCACTTGTGGATTCGCTTCTCTCGCAGAGCAATTCCGACAAGGAGCCGGTGGTCGAAGAGACAGCGAGCGCGCCCGAGGCTGAAGCACCCGCAGAAGAGGCCACCTCCGAGGAACCAGCGGCCAAACCCAAGGCGGCGAAGGCTAAAAAATCCGCCAAATCGTAATGGCGAGCTATCCGGTCTGGGCCATCGTGTCGCGGTAGAGTGCCGCATAGACACCGCCGCGCGCCACGAGTTCCGATCCTGCTCCATCTTCCACCACGCGGCCGTTCTGGAGCACCACGATACGGCCGAGACCATGAACCGTGGTGAGCCGGTGGGTGATGATCAGCGTCGTGCGGCCGCGCATGAGTTCCAAGATGGTGCCCATGATGGCGTGCTCGGTGCTGGGATCGAGCGCGCTGGTCGGTTCGTCGAGCAAGAGAATCGGCGCGTTTTTGAGGAAGGCACGGGCGATTCCGATGCGCTGGCGCTGGCCAACACTCAAGTGGCCTCCGCGTTCCCCCACCGGGCTGTCGAATCCCTGCGGCATGCGTTGAATGAAATCCAGCGCCTGGGCTTTTCTCGCAGCCTCCTCGATCTCGGCATTCGTCGCACCGGGTTTTCCGTAAGCGATGTTTTCGCGGATCGTGGTGGAAAAAAGGAGCGTGTCTTGGAGCACCATGCCGATGTGCGAACGCAGGCTCTTCTTGGTGATGGAGCGCAAGTCGCGCCCGTCGAGGGATACCGTGCCGCCTGTGGGATCGTAGAATCTCGGCACGAGACTCAGTAGTGTGCTCTTGCCCGTGCCTGTGCCGCCCACAAAGGCCACAGTCTGGCCGGGCTCGATGGTGAAATTGATGTCCTGCAAAACCCCGCGTTCCTCCGTATAGCCAAAGCCCACACCCGCAAACTCGATGCGTCCCCTCACCTCTTTTAGATCTACGGCATCCGGCGCGTCGGGCACATCGTCCTGGCGGTCCAAAACCTCGAAACACCGCTGCGCACCAGCCGCCGCGCCCTCCAAGGCCCATGCCGTATAGGTGAGCTGCTCGAGGGGTTGATAGAGCATGAGGAGGTAGGAGGAAAAAACCAGAAGGTCGCCCAGTGTGAAGGCTGCGGCGGGATTCATGACCTGAAGCGAGCCAATGTAATACATGAGCGCGGTTCCAGCGGCCATGAGGGTTCCCACGACCAGAGCGCTCGCTACGGAGGTCATGTTGAGCTTCATGTTCGCCTCGAGACTGCGCGAGGCGCGGCGGCGGAATTGATCGACCTCGAAGGCCTCGCGCCCGAAGGCGTGAACCATGCGGATTTGGCTCAAGCCCTCCTGCGCGATGGTGAGCAGATCGCTCTCGCGCTCGTGGATGTCGGTGGATTGATTTCTCACCCGCACCGCATAAAAGCGGATCGCCCAGACGACCGGCGGCAGGATCGCGAGCGAGGCGAGCGTGAGCGGCCAATTCATCCGCACCATCACAAAAAAAGTCGCCACCAACATGACGACCGAGGACAGCACGGTCGCGAAGCCTTTGTTGTAAATCGTCTGAATGCTCTGCGAATCGTAGGCCACGCGGAAGCTGGAGTCCGCACTGCGGCGCGAGTCGTGGAACTTGAGCGGCAGGTTTTGCAACGCGGTGTAGAGGTCCGTGCGCAGCTTGAGCAGGGACTGCAGCCCCACCCGGACGAAAAGGTAATTCGAACCGAGATTGACCAACCCTGCCAGGAGGCTGATCAAAACCATGGCCAGACAGAGCCAGAGGACGACGAGTGATGGTGATGGCGAGGTCGCGCCAAACCATTCCTTCAAAAGCACGCGCGTGTCGGCCGTTCCCGCCGACGAGTCCAGCACGCCGTCAACGATGAATTTGAATGGCCAAGGCTTGAGGAGATTGAAACCGATGGATACCAGAGTGAGCCCAACGCCTCCCGCAGTGGCCAAGGCAAAGGGGCGGAAATAGCGGATCGTTCTCGCGTAGATATTCACTCACCCCCTGCTAAGGCAGGCGGGGGCTTCAAGCAAGACAACAGAGGCGCGAAGCGGGCAAGATTTGATTTGCCGCAAAGCCCCGTCCCTGCTCAAAACTCCTGCCACTTTGGACAACATCTCAATTCAACGGCCGCGCAATCTCGACTGGCAGCGGGCCTCGGCACTCCTCTACGGCGACTGGGGAACCAGTAAAGCCTATGTCTTGGGTCTCACCTTTGCGGCCATCGGCTTTTCCTCGCTTCCGATCATCTTGGCCGTCTGCGTGCTCTCGCTGCTCGTCGGCCTGAACTACATCGTCATCTGCCGCTGCTTTCCCGAGGGTGGTGGCGTTTATTCCGCAGCCGGCGCGCATGGAAAAGTCCTCTCGGTCGTGGCGGCCCTCCTGCTGGTGGCGGACCTCACCGTTACAGCCGCCCTCAGCGGATGGGCGGCCCTCAGCTACCTCGGCATCCCGAAGGATTACATCATGGTTTCGACAATCGGGGTCATCCTCGTGATAGGAGCCATCAATTTGCTTGGACCACGCCATAGCGGAAATCTCGCGGTGGCCTTGGCACTGCCGACATTGGTTGTGATTTTGGGTATCATTGGACTGAGCATTCCCCACCTCACCTTTCAAAACCTGAGACCACTCGAGGGAAACTGGAGCCATATCTGGGTTTCTTTCGTTGGCGTTATTCTTGCCCTGAGCGGCGTGGAGGCGATTGCGAATCTCACGGGGACAATGAAACCCGACAAGGGCTCGCCGCTGGGTCATCCCCGCATTGGGAAAACCTCGGCCAAGGCGATCATACCAGTCGCCCTCGAAGTGAGCCTGGGAACATTTCTCCTTGGCTGGGCCATGCTCTCGCTGCCGGAGTCGCTGGCACCACAGATCGTGGAACGCAAAGAGGACACCCTGCGCTTCATGGCCGAGCAATACGGCGCCATGGCTTTTGGAAACGCCTTCGGGCAGATTTTCGGGCTGGTCGTGGGTGTTGTTTTCGCCCTCCTTCTGCTCAGCGCGGTGAACACGGCTGTGGCAGCCCAGTTGGGTCTGCTTTTTATGATGTCGCGCGAAGGCGACATGCCGAAGCAGTTTTCAAAACTGAACCGCCTCGGCGTGCCAAAGGTGCCTTTGGCGATCTCTGTGGCGCTTCCGATTATTGTCCTGCTCGTCACGGATAATTTCGAAAGCCTCGCCGCGCTCTACGCCATCGGCGTGGTGGGAGCGATTGCCATCAATCTCGCCTCGTCCGCAACGAACAAAAAACTGCTGATGTCCTTCCCCGAGCGTTTGCTCATGGGCTTTACAGCGCTCATTCTGATAGCGGTGGAATTCACACTCGCGCAGACGAAGCACGATGCGTTGTTTTTTGTCGTCTGCGTCTTGATAGCCGGCCTCGGACTCTGGGCCTACGCTCGGCGCTTGAGCGGCATCACCACGCTCACCGTCAGTCGCGAGGTGGCTCAGATTGTCAAACCGGAATTGGTCGAGAACCTGCGGAAGCCCGTGCAGGAAACCCAGAAAATCCTCGTATCTGTGCGTGGTCTCACACCGGCGCTGGCGTTTGCTTTTGACGAAGCCGAACTGCGCAAAGCCGCACTGTATGTCCTTTGTGTTCGCGAAATCGCGGTGCTCTACCCTGGCAAGTCCGCCGGTGGACCAACCAATTGGAGGGATGATCCCGAGGTCAGCGCGATTCTCAACACCGCCCTGCAGATTGGAAAAGCACGCGGCATCACGACGATTCCCTTGTTTGCAACGGCCGCCGAGAGTGCCCCGCTCATCGTCGATACCGCTGCGACAATCGGGGCCGACTTCCTGGTCCTCGGAGCCACCCACCGCAACTCGCTCGCCAAGGTTCTTCGCGGCAATGTGGCGAGTCAGGTGGCGGCCAACCTGCCCGACAACATCCAGCTCATCATTTACGGTTGAAGCGGCATTGCGCGCCCGTGATCAAGGTGGCGCGAGCAGATGCTGAAAAACTCTGCCCTCGTGGAGCAACGGCGGATGTCGTAGAGGAAGGCTTCGGAGGTCTCCAAGCCCTCGCCGAGAAAGTTCATGTATTTTTTCATTTTCTGAACCTGCGCTTTTTCAGGAACCCCAGGGCTGCACACCGCATCATACAAGTCGGAGATGTAATCCAGCACCTGCCATCCGCTTGGCAAGGCAACCTCCCGCCCGGCGAGGCTGTCGCGGATCTGCGAAAAAATCCAAGGATTGCGGATCGCCCCGCGCCCAATCATGAGGCCCGCCGCGCCGGTTTGCCGCAGCGTTTCCAAGGCGCTCGTGGCGCAGGCCACATTGCCATTCGCCTGCACAGGAAATGGCAGCGATCGCACAGCCTGGGCGATACGGTCCAAGTGAACAAGTGGCCCGTATTTTTCGGCCACGGTGCGGCCGTGAACCGTTAGCAAATCAAGCCGGTGTTTTGAAAAAACCTCGAGCAGCGCATCGAGCTCGCCGGGGCTCTCAAATCCAATACGCGTCTTGACCGTAAACGCCCCGTCCACCGCATCGCGCAGGACG
>JBJTGE010000050.1:0-4538 GCA_046093785.1 Spartobacteria bacterium | reverse complement strand
GCGATCGGGAAAATCCGGCCAGAGGCCGCTCGAAGTTCTCTATGTCGGGCGCGGGGCGCACCCGACGGCACCCGAGGGCGGGCGCGCTCCCCGAGACTCAGCGAAGCGAAGTCATCCGAAAATCCAAACTCTTGTAGACTTTGGTATTAGAGATAGTCTGCGAAGCTACTCTTTCAGCTTCATGCCATGTGTGAGGAACTGACGAAATTGCATTGGACTGGCGTCATTCCGGCGAATTGAAACCGAATGCCTTCCTCTGCGAGCGCGTCAACAAGCCGAGCGAGCGCAGATGGGCTTGGTGCATCTCCCATCTTTCGTCGGGCGTCGCGGCGAGGCTTCGCGCGAACAGGATTCTTTCGTGCTCGCTGAGACCGGGCACTTTTCTCAGAAGCTTTTCCATGCTCTGGCGTTTTTTTTTCACCTAGTGATAGGCTACGCTTCTGGAGTCGGCGAGTCAACGGATCGGGCGAACTGAAATATCAGGGTTGCTCGCCACGCGGCGGCGGGCGTTGACCGGGATCGCCGGGACGGTCTTGTTTTTTGCGCTCCTCGAGCTTCCGTTGCTGCTCTGGCGTGAGAATCGCTTTCAATCGCACAAGGAGGGCGAATCGAACGCGCTTCAGCTCCGATTCCACGAGCATCAACTTGTCGAACTGGGCGAGAATTTGTTTTTCGTCAGGGGCATCGGCACGAACCATCGATTCGAGCGTCTCCTCTTCCGCGCTCAACTGCCATTGCAACTCGGTGAAACGCGGCATGGCTTTGCGCATTTCCTCGCGGATCGTGCTTTGTTGATCTGGCGTGAGGTTGATGGCCTTCTGATTCCGCATGACAAGTTCCGGCGGAAAAAAGGCGCGTCCTATTTTGTCGCCACCGGGAGGTCTGGGATCAGGCCCCATCGCCCCGTCCGGTGGAGGCGGGGGTTGCTGAGCGTTTGCGATACTGATGCAAGCGAGGAAGAGAGAGAGGATTTTGTATTTCATAGGTTTTGATTTTTACCGGGGCCGGAAGAAGACGGTGCAGATTCAAAAAGCAGGTCGCTGGATGTCGAAAGCGGGACGCCGATGCAGGGAGTGTTTTCGGCAAGTATGGTATCCGACGAAGCCGTCCAGTCCGAGATGGCTGCCCACTGCTCAAGCTCTGCTGCGGTGTGTGTTTCGTTTTTCTGAAGGACGGAAAAGGCAAGCAATGTGGCGGCCACAAGAAGGGTGGCTGCGAATGCGAAGGGCATCCATCCCCATGCAGGCGAGTCTTTGCTTGCGAAAGCCTGCTTGCGCAGCACCCGCTGAAAGCCAGGAGCGTTAATCGCATCCTGCCGCCTTGCTTCGTCGAAGAGTTTTTTGAGTGTGTGTTCAGTCATGGAATTGTCCGGTTAGTTTGAGAAGTTTGCCGAGCTGCTTCTTGGCGCGGTCATAGTGTGTGCGGGCCGAACCGACGGAGACGCCCATCGCCTTGGCTGCAGCCTCGATGGTGAGGTCTTGGTAGAAAACGAGGTGAAGGATTTCCTGCTGGCGGCGCGGGAGTTTGGCGAGCATGGAGCGGAAAAGTTCGATGCGCTCAGAGCCTTGAAGCGATTCACCACGGTCAGCAGCTTGGCAATCCTTCTCATGCTCTTTTTGATAGCTCCCCAGCCGGAGAAACCGAATCCAGTTGCGGCGGCGCTCGCCCGCGGCCGTGTTGCGAATAACCGCAAAAAGCCAGGTCTTGAAGCCCGCGCGCCCATCGTAGCGCGCCCGTCCTTCGAAGATTTTCTGGTAAACAGTCTGTAGGATGTCTTCCGCATCAGTGGGGTTCGAGGAACAGCAACTCAAGGCCCAGCCATAACTCATGGCGTGGTGCTCCTCGAGGGCGTCGCGCAGCCATGCCTCGTCGACAGGACTGCCCGGCGTCTCTTGCCGTTCATCGTTCATGGCATTGGTCGCCTGCGGATGGGGTTTATATGACCGGGGATTTTCAATTTTTTTCAGACCCTAATTTTTTCTTGTCATATAAGTGAAGCGGGCGGGCGACGAAGAGCAGAAAGCAAAACCGGACGCAATTGCCCGGGCTGCTGAAAAATCAACCCCTCATTCCAATGAACAAAAAAACTCTGCTCGGCAGCCTCTCTGCCATCGTCCTCGTCGCCACGCCATCCGCGCGGATGGAAGCCCAAACAACAGCCGTTCCGCTTCGGGTCGGCGATCGTGTGCAAACGGTGAAAAATTCACCCGTCTGGAACAATCCGCCCACAGCCGGTGAGGTCGCAGGCAACCAACCGGCGCAATCCCAAGGGTCCCTCACAGCTGGCCCCGTTCGTTCGGGAGATGCGTGGTGGTGGCGGGTGGATTTCAACTCCGGCGCGGATGGATGGATTGCCGAGCGCCAAATTCGCAATCCACAGGGCCAGCCCCCGGGGCCGCGTTTGAGCCCGAGCGCGCCTGCGCCAAGGCCCTCGGCGGTGGATGCTGTGGCGGATGTCCAACCGGCTGGAAACAGCACGGTGGACACGGCAAATGTCGTCCTGCGCGGAAAGGTCACACCCGATGTCTATGCCGCCCCGCTTGTTTCTTTTTCGGTGAATGGCAAAAAAGTCGCTCTTGAGAAGGACGGCCGCTTCAGCCTGCCGGTGACGCTGGTTCCGGGTGCGAACAAATTCGCTCTCGAATTGACGACGCCGAATCCGAGACAGCATCCGAATCAAATTTCCGCCTACCTCGACGGGTCGGTGATCTATGGCTCCGATGCCACGCGGGCGGCCGCCTTGCGGACCTTCACGGGTGGAAAACTCAAGACCAGCGAGGGAAACCTGATGCCGCTCAACTCGGCAGGCCTTGCCAATGCCAACGACGCGCACATTTTTCCCGACAACCAACTCTTCCTCGCGGGGGATGTGCGGGCGAATGAAAATGTGGAGCTGAGTGCGATCCACACGCTCTTCATTCGCGAGCACAACCAGATCGCCGGTGCCATCGCTGCAGCGAATCCCTCGTTCACCGACGAGCAGGTTTTTCAAAATGCCAGACGCATCGTCGTGGGAGAGCTTCAAGTCATCACCTACCGCGAATTCCTTCCCGCGCTCCTGGGCCCCAAGGCCCTGCGTCCGTATGGTGGCTACAAACCCGATGTGAATCCCGGCATTGCAACCGAGTTCTCCACGGCGGCCTATCGCATCGGTCACACCCTCATCAACGACGATGTGGAGCTTCTGGACAATGATGGCAATGAGATCGAGGAGGCCCTTGAGCTGGCGGAGGCGTTCTTCAATCCCTCCGTGCTTCATGCCGTCGGCCCCGATCCCCTGCTGAAATATCTCGCCACGGACAAGGCCCAGGAAGTCGATACCCAGCTCGTCGGCGGGCTGCGCAACTTCCTCTTCGGCCCTCCCGGAGCGGGCGGATTCGACCTCGCCTCGCTGAATATCCAACGCGGCCGCGACCATGGACTCTCCGACTACAACACCACCCGCGCCGCCTATGGCCTTCCGAAGGTGAAATCCTTCGCCGAGATCACCAGCGATACCTCGCTGCAAGCCAAGCTCCTCTCGCTCTACGGCAGCGTGGACAATATCGACCTCTGGGTCGGCGGCCTTGTGGAGAACCACCTGCCCGGCTCAAGCGTGGGCGGGACATTCCAACGGATTCTGGTCGATCAATTCGAGCGTCTCCGCGATGGCGACCGGTTCTGGTATGCGAGGATTTTTTACGGCCCGCAACTCGCCGCACTCGAGGCCACACGGCTCTCGGACATCATCCGCCGCAACACATCGATCACCAAAATCCAAGACAATGTGTTTTTCTACGACGACACGACGCTGGCCAGCCTTGTTGCCAAAACCGGCTCGCTTCCCACCGCCCTCCTCAAGCCGGCTCCCGCAAAAGACCCTGTGCCAACGCTCGATGGCAAACTCAATAACCCGGGCCATACGACCTGGGGCGTCGCCGGAGCCGACCTCATGCGCTTCGCACCGGCCGCCTACAGCGATGGACTCTCGACTCCTGCTGGATCTTCGCGTCCCAGCGCCCGCCTCATCAGCAACACGCTCTGCGACCACACCACGACGCTGCCCAACTCGCGCAATCTCTCGGATTGGATTTACGGCTGGGGCCAGTTCATCGACCACGATCTCGATCTCACGACCAGCGGCGATGTGGCCTTCGATATCGCAGTCCCCGCCGGCGATCCCTCCTTTGATCCCAAAGGAACCGGCACAGCCCAAATCTACCTGAACCGTTCGATCTACGACTCGGCCACAGGAACGACGACAGCCAATGTGCAAAAGCAAACCTACACGCTGAACTACAAGCCCAAGCCATCTCCCCCGCCGCGCCGATAAACAACACGCCAAGCTAGCCACCATGCCGCCCCGCCCATCAAGGCGGGGTGGTCTTTTTTTCAATCTCTAAACCAGGCGTGCGAGTTCCTTTGGCAGCGGGCAGGTGAATACCATTTCCTTGCCGCTCACGGGGTGGGGAAACCGCAGCGCGCTCGAGTGCAGGCCCAGGCGTTTGGCGGGATTGCTTTTCGCGCCGTATTTTTTGTCCCCGATGATTGGGCATCCG